>NZ_JAXFOB010000034.1:0-47633 GCF_034180565.1 Ezakiella sp.
GAGTGCTATTAGAGAATATATTGACTGGTATAATAACAAGAGAATAAAGACAAAATTACACGGCCTGTCACCTGTTGAGTACAGGTTACAAGCCGTGTAGTAAACGCGGTTATTTTGTCCGGGTTTGTGGGTGCATGTCAAAGGGTGCTCTTTTACATAAAAACACCCTTCTTCCGTTTGATTGGAACAAGGGTGTTTGAAACTAATAAATTTAATTTTTAAATGCGTTTTCGTATGCGGCGCCGATAATACATCCGCCTATTATATTGCCGATTGTAACCGGGACAAACGAATTTAGAACAGTCGTTAATATCGGAACGCTTCCGCCCGAGAGATATCCGGTCGTAATATAAAACATATTTGCCACAACGTGCTCGTAGCCCAAAAGTACAAATGTAAAAACGGGAAATGCCGAAAGAAGAAACTTGCCCGGACCTTCGGACGACGCAAAGGACATCCAAACGCTTAAGCAAACTAAAATATTACAAAGAATGCCCGAAACCAACGCGTGGAAAAAACCGAGTGAAGTCTTCTTTACGAGAATATTTTGGAAAAATTCAATCTCTTTCGGGTCATTTTTTATAATGACATAAGTTAAGAGTGAGAAAAAAATCGCTCCGACAAAATTCCAAAACCAAACTCGAGCCCAATTTATAAGAAGCTGTTTTAAACTAATCCTCTTATTTAGAAAACCGACGGAAATCAAAATATTTCCCGTAAAAAGCTCCCCTCCGGCAATCAGAACCAAAATAATCCCAATTGTAAAAGAAAGAGCCACGGCAATCGACTTCAAAGGCGAGTCCGCCATCAAAATATTTATCTTTGAACTTGCGGCGCCGCCGATTGCGATAAACATGCCGGCAAAACTTGCAAGAATACGTGTTGTCGCCGGCCTATAAGTTGCCTTCTTTACACTTAAATCTGAAACAAAATCAGTTATCTCAGCAGGTGTTCTTAAATCTTTCATACCTTACCTCCTAAAACAATTATATTTTATTAAAACAAAAAAGTCAAAAAAGCAAAAAATGATTTTTTGGAGCAAATATTATATTTATATTACATTTGTATAAAGAATATCGTCTGTTAAAACTGAAATTAAAAAAACTTTTAATAAAAATAATATAAATTCTATTTAATTGTTGATTTCCTGATAAAAATAGGGTATAATATAAATAATAAATAAAAAACTAAATTAAAAATATATAATAACGTATTGCCGCGGATTATTTTAATTGACATATTACATTAAATAATAATTCTCGGCATTATAAATAAAAGGAGATCATTTTTATGGCAGTAATAGATTTTAATAAAAAACATTTGACACCACATCGAAGAAATATTATAACATCATTTGTAGATTGTGCAAGAAGAATAATAGATGAAGAAGGAATCGAAGCGGTAACGATTAAAAAACTCGGAGAATGTACCGACCTTAACCCTGCTACAATTTATAACTACTTCGACAACGTTGACCACCTTCTCTACTTTGCGAAACTAAACATCTTCGACGACTTCAACAACGACCTCGCAAACTGGGTAAAAGAAGGGGACGACCCTCTAATGGTATACAAAAAAGTTTGGAGAGCATTTGCAAAACACGCATTCGACAACGCTGCAAAATATAGAGAAGCGCTATTCTCGCCGATTGCAAAAGAACATCCGGACTACCTATATCAATATCGCAAAATATTCCCGATTGAAAACAACGGCTTCCCTGCATATCTCGAAAAAGTACTCTTGAGTAAAACCATGGAAGAAAAATTGAAAGTACTAATTGAAGTTGCGAAATACGTCGGATACTTTGACGAAAAATCCGTAAAACAAACAAATGCCATGTCACTCTACATCTTCGAAGGCCTCCTCGACCGAGTCGCCGACGAAAAAATTGACAAATATGAAGCATATGATGACTTTTGCGATTATTTGGAAATTATTGTGGAGTCATTAAAACTTAGATAGGATATTCAGGAACCGGCTTTCGCCGGTTCTTTTTTATTTGCGGTCCTTTTCGCGATAAACGCTTGATTCATATTTTAGTCGCTGCGACATATTTATCAATATGCCTCACTCCTAAAATATTTCATCGTAAGCGTTTCTCATCGAAAATTCCACGCAAATCACTTTTTTGCGTGTATTATATATGTAAAATATCTCAATGTGAAAATAAATTACTGTAAATGAATTATTGTTGTATGCGGTTACGTTGTTTGTAGCGTCGGGCTACGTCCCGACGCATGAGATATAGATAAACATACGCGTATAAGCAATAAGGTAATACAAATTTTACACGCCGTCTGTAACGGCGGGCACTGTGTGTCCCGCCGCCCATTTTTGTGTACATATAATATGTATTATTACCAACAACGCTGTCCCCATAAAACATCGAACCAAAACTCCGTAAATATCTGTTAAAAACATATCCCCAAATATTTCCAATCGCCTATAACTATACAACATATTGATGCAATATTGCCTAAAAACAAAGTTCTTATATACCAAAACCTATCGCAATGCCGCAATTTTTCCCATAATATACATAAAACACTCAAAATCTTTAATCATAATAAAAACAATTCTACAATTTTCAAATACCGGATTATTATTCTCATTATATTTTTATAAATTTTTTTAAAAGCTGAAAAACTTTTGTAATACAATTGAAATATATTTCATAATATGGTACAATATATATGATGTGACCAAGGTCACAATTATAAATAGGGAGGATCATATGAATAGAAAATTACTTTCAATTTTATTAGCGGTTTTCATGGTGTTTGGAATGATTCCATTCACGTCACAGGCAAGTGACAGCAAAGGTTATACCGAAGCTTATGAAACGCTTACAAAAGAAATGGACAATAAACTGGAGGATGGAAAAGAGTACGAATTTATCGTTGAAATCTTTGAAAACAATCGTCCGGTTTCAAGCCAAACAAGAGATTTGACAGCGCAAACATTCAGTTCAGCTGTCAGAAGAGGAAGAGAACTAAGCTTGATTGAAAAGAGAATAAATGACCAAAATGAAGTTTTGGCAGATATTTTCGGCGAAAGACAACTAAGAAGAAACTCTGATGAAATTTCATACTCAACAATGAGCAAAGCTTCATCATTCAGAGCAAGAAACAATTCTCGCCCTATTATCAAAGACATGGAACAACTAAAGACAATGCCACGTTATAAAGCATTGTTGAACGGTTTTGCATTGAAGATGACTTATGCAGAGGCAAAAGAAGTTGCAATGCTTCCTAATGTTAAGGCAGTTACAAAGGCTGTTGAATACAAGATGCCTGAAAAGCCAAGCATGGGAACAAGTAAAAATATTATAAATGCTAACGTTTCTACTAAGAGAGGATATGATGGTAAAGGCAGAATTGTTGCTATATTAGATACAGGGGCAGATGTTAATCATCCTGATTTTAGGCTTTCAGAAGAAGGATTAAAAGCTGCAAAATATACTAAGCAATCAATTAATGATAAGATTAATGAACTTCATTTATGGGGAGAATACAAAACAGAGAAAATTCCTTATGCATATAACTATGCAGATAGAAGTAATGATTTATTAGATAATGCTGATCATGGTCAACATATTGCTGGTACTATTGCAGGTAACGCTTTAGACCCAAACAATGGAGTTGTCGGAGTTGTTCCTGAAGCTCAGCTTATGGTTATGAGAGTTTTCTCTATCGGTCAACCAACAACAAATACAGCTATTTACGCTGAAGCTATTGATGACGCAGTATTACTAGGCGCAGACTCGATCAATATGAGTTTAGGAAGCTTTGCCGGTTCTGAAGATGCTGATAAAATTATGACTAAGGTTGTTAACAATGCTAATGAACATGGTACTATTGTTTGTATAGCTGGAGGTAATGATGGATATCAATTTAGCAACTTTAACTATCAACCATCAGATATACTTGATTTTGCAACAGTTGGAAGCCCTGCTACAATGAAAGAATCATTAGCTGTTGCTTCTTATAACAACAGTAAAATTTCTTATAAAAGAGGTTTATTTACTTTTGAAGGAAAAGAACTTAATACTGCCATAGGAGACTACACTAAAGCTCAGCCTAAAACAGGCTTAGAAGCTAAAGAATATGATTTAGTTTTTGTTGGCAAAGGCAACCTTGATACAGATTATGATGGTAAAGATGTAGAAGGTAAGATTGTTATAGCGGAACGTGGTGCTGTTGGAATGGAACCTGCTACATTTGGAGTTAAATCAGCGATGGCATATGCCCATGGCGCGGCTGCATGTATCATTGGTTATACAATTAATCATGATCAAAATTATGAACAATTATATTTTCTAACAGTTGAAAATGAGGCGCCAGTTGTTCCGACATATTCTGTTTCAAACAAAGATTATGATGAAATCAAGAAACAACTAGTTAACGAAGAAGGAAAAATAACATTCGTAAAACATGATATGAGCGGTTATGATTCTCCGGTAAAAAATACTATGAGTGTTTTCAATAGCTGGGGACCAACTCCAGGTCTTGGAATCAAGCCTGAAATTACTGCTCCTGGTGGAGATATATGGTCAACTGCTAATAACAATGGTTACCAATCAATGAGCGGTACATCTATGGCAACACCACACGTTGCGGCAGGAATTGCAGCAGTACGTGGAAAGCTTGCTGAAATGAAGAGTTTGGGATTAGAAGATGACCAAATTGCAATGTTCGTTAAGAAGGTTTTAATGAATACAGCAAATCCGGCTAAAACATTAACAGGAAATTCATATTTTTCTGTTAGAAGTCAGGGCGCCGGAATTATGGATTTAGACGATGCTACAAGTGGAAATTATGTTACAGTTGAAGATAACAGAGCTGGTGCAAGTTCGTTTGGAGAAGCTAAAGTTGAATTCAAGCAAATTGACGAAGCAAAATTAAATGTTAATTTGAAGCTTACAAGTTATTTAGAACAAGATGTTAAGTATGATGTTTCATATGTTTTACAAACTGATAAAGTTGAAGACGGCTCTGTTGTGTTGAACCCTGACAAATATGAAGCTATAACATTAGGAAGCGGCGATTTAGGGACGATTAATTTAAGTTCAAAAGGCAATTCGGAATTTGTCAATGAAATTACTTGGGAAGAAAACGAAACTTTAGCAAATGATTATCCAAAGGGATACTTCGTTGACGGATATATATTCTTTAAGCCTCAAATAGACGGAATACCTACATTATCAATTCCGATGCTCGCATTTAAGGGGGATTGGGATATTCTTCCTGTTATAGAAGATTTTATTCACGATTATGATTTGGATGCAGGGGAAAGACCGTTTTGGCTTGACGGTGCTGAAGTAGGAAAAATTTACAAAACTCCAGCTACAGGAATCGATGCCACAATGCTTATGTCAAACTTCTTCTATATAGACAATGGCGAATCGTTTAAAGATGCACTTGGTAGAACAGAAGATGGAAGATTTACGAACCATTTTGCAATAAGTCCCGGCGTTAAAGATAAATCTCAAGACTACTTGCAATTTAAAGGAGTATTTCTTAGAAACTGGGATGATTTTTATATGTTGGTTTCAAAGAATGGCGAAGAAATAAATAAAATTGAAAACCCATATAGAAAGAGCGGTAGAAAATCAGGTTTTACTGTAAATGGAACAGAAATATACTCTATATCAGAAGCGCCATGGATGTGGGACGGAACTGATGCTGATGGCAATCAACTTTCCGAAGGAGAGTATGATTTAACCATTCATGCAGAGATGCAAAATAATCCTAACGCTAAAGCAGATGAAAAGACGGTAAAAGTTATTGTAGATAATACAAAGCCGGAAATAGAGGAAGCTCCGCAATATGATGCGGATAATAAGACTATCACACTTAAAGCGAGCGACAGCTTGTCAGGAATAAAAGCAGTTTACTATATGTATGAAACAGATGATAAAGAAAATCCTATTAAAGTTGAGTGGACCGATAAAGAAACAGATGGATCTTACAAGATAGAAAACTGTGAAAAAGACGGAGGAATTGTTTTTGTATTAGACTGGGCCGGAAATCTTACTAAACTTGATTTAAGCGCAAAAGGTTCAAATGTTATCGAAATCGTTAGAGATTCTGAAGATTATGCAAATGTAGAAATAGCTGTATTTGACAAAGATCATAAGAAAATGACAAATCTTAATGCTCTAGAAGATGGAAAATATACAATTGAAGCTTTAAATGTTCCGGAAGGTGTTAATGTGGAAATAAATCCTACAGAAATAACTTTTGGAGAAGGTGGAGTTACATCGCCTGCGACTGTAAATGTTAAGTTTAGTGAAATTTCACAAGATGAAATTGATCAATACGGAACATTAAAAGTTAATGTAGTGGATAGCAACACAGTTTGGTCTGGCTTTACTATTTATGCCGTTGATGAAAATGGTAAAAAATATGAATTGTATACAAAATTTGACTGGGGCGCCGAAACATACGGAGCAAAAATGCCGGCTGGTGAATATACAATTTTAGTTTTGAATTCAAATGGTGAAGAAATAAATTATTCAGGAGATAAAACTGTTGTAGTAAATAAACAAGATACTACATGGTCTAAGATTAGATTCTTACGTTCTGGAGATTTAGAAGTAAGCATCTGGTCAGAAGCGTCTGAAGTAATTAATAGTATCAAAGATTTAGGTGTTGAAACCCCATCTGAAAATGAATATTCTTTTAATGCAAAGGAAATATTCAGGGTAGTTGACACCGAAACTGGTAAAGACTTATTTGAAGGTAAAGATTATTATGAAGCTTATTTTAAGCCTTGGGATAATGGAGAACAAATAGATTTCTGGATTCCTGCAGATGGCAATTACACAGTTGAATTTATTAATGATAACAGAGAGTATTTAGTTGAGCCTACAAGAGTTGATGCAAAGCTTTACACATATCAAAAAGACGAAGAGCATAAATGGGTTTATATAGATGTGTACTATCCAAAAACGGATACAGCTAATCTTACAATAAAAGAAGAACTAGTTTCCGGCGAAACTTCAACAGAAAAAATCAATGCTAAATATCACTTATATGATGATTATGGCAATGAAATACCTTCAACAACATCAACTACTTGGGAAGGTCTTCAAGCTAAATTCTACACATTAGTAGTTGAAAATCTAAGTGATAAGTTGATTCCTGAAAGAAAAACTTACAAGATAGATGCGTTTAATAACTTAAATGTTGAACAAGTTGTTAGATGGAAGGATGTTACTACTGATCCGGTTAAGAGATACACTTCATTAGTAGTTGGTATCTACGGAGAATATGATAGTACAAACAGAGACATTCAAGTTTTATTAAAGAATGTTTACACTCAAGAAGAGATTGTAATTAATGCTGAAGCGGGTAGTAAAGTTAGTGAAGAATTAGTACCTTTAGGAACTTATGAAGCAACATTGACACTACCTGATGGTATAATTATAGATGAAATCTTCTTGTCAGTAAATGAGTATGATGGGTCGAAAGACGAATTAGTTGCACTTGGAACTAAGTTTAAAGCAACATTTACTACTGCATTTAATGAAATCGAAATCAACTTGAAAAAACAAAAGAGAGATTTCGGTGAGGTAGACGTTATAGCTAATGGCTTACAAGGTGAAACAGTTAATTACAGATTAACCGGACAAGATATTCAAATTGAAGCAATAGACGGAATTTTCAAAAATCTTGAACCTGGTAAATACACATTAAGCTTTGATGTACCTGAAGGATACGAAGTAGATTCAAATGAAATTGAAGTTAATGTTGAAGAAGGAAAAGTAAATACGGTTTACGTTAACTTTAACAAGAAGCTTGATGATACTGTCGCAACCCACAAAGCAAGTATTAAAACTACTGAAGTAAATGAAAAAGGCGAAGTGCTACGTGATTTAGACTTAAAATTCGTTGCAATAGCTGAAGATGGATCACAATATAGCATCGATAAGATTCCTGCAGATACAAAAGTTAAACTTGTAGAAGTTGGTTTGCCGGATGGCTTCGAAAGAAAAGATGCAAGTGATGAATTTATTACTTTTGATGCAGATAAAGAATTTAGCTTTGAATATGTAAATAAAAAAGTTATACCGGCAAATGAAAATGATACAAAAGAAGGATATGTAAATATTACTTTTGACGCGGCTGACAATGGAGTTTTAAATGCTCCAGGATTTAACGATGTTAAAAAACTTTCTTATCTAGTTAAAGAAGCTTACCAAGTTAGTGACTTTAAATTCTATATACCGGAAGTAACACCGGATAAAGACTATGAATTTAAAGACTGGGACAAGCAATTACCTTCAAAGAGATTTGCAAAATCAGAAACATTAGTGGCTCAATACGAATATCATGAACCGATTGTTCCACCAACACCGGACGAACCGAGTGTTCCTGACTATCCGATTATCCCGGACTACCCGGTAATTCCACACAGACCACACAGACCGACGACACCTACAAAAGACATTGTAAAAGACACAACAAAACCGGTTGAAAAACCTGTCGAAGAAAAGAAAGACTACGGAATTGTTGAAACAATGCCTACAATTGCAGCAACATTCTCAGACCTACCTGAAAATGAAGCAGCAGGTTCGATCATGAACATGGTTGCACGCGGAATCCTCAAGGGAATGGACAACGGAAAATTTGAAGGAGAACTCCCGATTACAAGAGCAATGGTTGCAACAGTATTAAAGAGACTTTCAAAAGACCAAACAATCAACAACGTTTCGAACTTCAAAGACGTAAAAGATACAGACTGGTTTGCAGAAGCAGTTAAATGGGCACAATCACAAGGCCTCATCAAAGGCTACGAAGACGGCACATTTAAAGCAAACAACCTCGTAACACGTCAAGAACTCGCGGTTATTATTGAAAGATTCCTGAAAATCCATGGAATTACAATGGAAGAAATAAAAGAACTTTCATACAAAGACCTCGACACATTGCCTGCATGGAGCAAAGATGCTATCATCGCAATGGCAAAAATCGGACTTGTTGAAGGACAAACTGAAGAAATGTACAACCCTGCAAGCGAATTTACAAGAGAAGAACTCGCAGTAATGCTGGAAAAAATTATCATCTGGGTTGAAAAACATTAGAGAAAATATAAAAGACGCCTTTTTTGAGGCGTCTTTTTCTTATTTGCGGTCTATTTTGCGACCTGCTTGCAAACTTCAATTGTTTGATTGCTCGGAGTGCACTTAGCACACCTGCGCAATCAAAAATTGAGTTTACGGCGCATCTCATCAAAATATCCTCGCAAATAACGGCGGGGGTTGGCTGAAATTTGTCAAATGGTTCTTGTTTCGATATTTTATTTACACAGCGTTGTTGGTGGGGTTGTAAATTGTACGGGCGTTATATATGGCGCGAGGATTCAAAGAACCGTCGCGCTACGGCTGTGTTTGCTAATGTATATAATTCGAAAACGTCTCGGTGTGGGGAATATTTGCCGGTGATATTTTTGGTTCGATATTTTATTGGCACAGCGTTGTTGGTGGGGTTGTAAATTGTACGGGCGTTATATATGGCGTGAGGACATCGTTGTTCCTTACGTCACAACGTATGCCGTCCCGCTACGTTGTGTACAGATGCATATACAATTATAAAAATATAATAATTTTATGGATGTTAAGTTGAAAATTTATATATAAATACATAAACGCCGTCCGTAGCGGCGACCAGTTTTTTTATCCATCGAGCAGAAATTTTAATTTCGTCGCGAGATGAGATAAAAAGGTGTATCGCCGCCAAAAGGATGAATTTGGAATGTGCTAAAAAGTTTGGTTCGATATTTTATGGGCACAGCGTTTTCAATTTCTCACAATTTATACACGCTGTTATTTGCGAGGATATTTTGATGAGAAACGGCTCGATGGAGTGTTTTTGGAGTGAGGCATATTGATAAATATGTCGCAACGACTAAAACACGAGATCAGTCGTTTATCGCAAAATATCCCGCAAATAAAAAAGAACCCACAAAAAAACTCCATAATACATAAGTATTACAGAGCACAAATTATTTCTCATTTGTTTTCTTTTCAATTTTTGCGTTCACAAGACGGCAAAGGGGCATCGGGATGTCTTCGACCGTATAGCTTTCGAGTGTTCCGGTCACGACGATTTCGTCGCCGTCGTCGGGGTACTTTTCGTCGCTGTTACTCGAGATGAATTCGAGCCCTTGCGCGCAACACGCGAGCGCATCTTTTATGAGACAGTAGTGGGTCATGCTTTTTCCTTCGGTGGTCGGGAAGGTGTACGAGTTTCCGTAAATTTTAAAAGTTTTCCCGGCGTAACTCTCCGGGTCCTGCACAACCATAAAGACGGTCGCATAAATCATGTCGGAGTTCATTTCGGTCAAGTCGTAGTCGATGTCTTTTTTATTTTCTTCGCCTACATTTTCCGCTTTTTTATTTTCTTCATTTTTATCTTCATTTATTTCCTTAACATCTTCTTCGGTCGCCTGAAAATCATTTTTAAGTGCTTTTTCATTTTCGGCATTTTCCTTTTTCTCTTGTTCCTTTTTCATTTCTTCTTCAATCGTATCTTTCACACTTTTTGTCGTTGAAAACATCTGATTTTTGTTTTGTCTTTTTTTACCGCATCCGGCAATTGCAACAAAAATTATAAATATAATAAAGAATTTTATAAATCTATTTTTCATTTATTCACCTCGCACGATGTTAAAAATTTTACAAATTGCAAAGATTAAAACATTTGCACCGACGATTGTGGAGCCGACGGGAGTGCCGACAAGAATTGCAAAGACAATTCCCAAAACTGCACAAAACACCGAAAAGAGAACAGACAATATGCATACACTTTTAAATGAGTGAGTTATTTTCATTGCTGAAATTGTCGGAAAGACGATGAGTGCGGAAACGAGAAGCGAACCCACAAGTTTCATTGCAAGAGATATTACAATTGCAATGATTATTGATAACAAGAGATTTGTAAGTTCGATATTTACGCCGGTTGCCTTTGCGTATTCTCCGTCAAATGTTACGGCAAAGATGTTTTTATAGTTTGTGAGAAAAAATATTAAAACCAAAATCGAGAGCGCTATGCAGCTGTAAACGTCGGAGAGCTTCAGCGTCAAAATCGAGGTCGAGCCGAAAAGAGTTGTGCAGACGTCGACTGCGACGTTCGGTCCTGTTTTAAACACGTTCATGACGAGATATCCGAGCGCAAGAGCGGATACTGCAATCATTGCAATTGCCGCGTCGGATGTAAGGCTCATTTTCTTTCCCGAGTTTAAGAGAAGAATCGCCGTCAAAATTGTGACGGGAAGAATCAGGTACATTTTGTTTGTAAGGCCCACAACTGTCGCAACGCTCATAGAGCCGAATGCAACATTTGAGAGGCTGTTTCCGATGTAACTGTATCTTTTTAAAACGAGCACAACGCCCAAGATTGAAGAAGCGAGCGCAATCAAAACACCTGTGATGAGAGCATATCTCACAAAAGGGTATTCCATATACATAAAAAATTTATTAAAGAGTTCCATTTTCGTAGTCCTCCTTTTTCCCGAAATAAAAATTTGCTCCGAGTTTTAAAACATGGCTTGCGTATTTTAGCGCATCCGTCGTGTCGTGGCTGATCATGATTATGGTTGTGCCGGATTTATTTAAATCGTTTATGAGTTTATACATATTTTCGCGCGCGGAGTCGTCGAGTCCCGTGACCGGTTCGTCCAATATCAAAACTTTTTTATTGCTTACAAAAGCGCGGGCGAGCAAAACTTTCTCCTGTTGTCCTCCCGAAAGTTTCGAAAATGCTCTCTCTTTCAAATCGAGAATCCCGAAATTTTGAAGTGCCTCCAAACATTTTTTCTTTTCAGATTTGGTGTAGAAACATAAAAAGTTTGGGCGGTTTCCCGAGATTACAACTTCATAAACAGTTGCCGGAAAATCGGGAGCGAGCGAGAAAAGTTGTGGAAGATAGCCTATGTCCTCCTTTTTAAGACCATTAAGCACAACCTCGCCGCCAAGCGGTTTTAAA
Organism: Ezakiella sp.; assembly: GCF_034180565.1. Taxonomy (NCBI): domain Bacteria; kingdom Bacillati; phylum Bacillota; class Tissierellia; genus Ezakiella; species Ezakiella sp. Next base: position 11,991 of record NZ_JAXFOB010000034.1, read on the forward strand.
AGTCCCAAAAGCGTTTTTATGAGGGTGGATTTTCCGGTGCCGTTTTCACCCAAAACGAGAATATAATCGCCGGAGTGGATTTTTAAATTTAAAGAATCGGAAAGGATTTGACGCTTGTAGCCAAACGCCAAATCCTTAACATCAATTGAGTACATTAATTTAGACCCGCCTTAAGCGCGCTGAGATTTTCTTCCATAATTTCGAGATAGCTCGTGTTGTCGCTTGAAGAAACCGATTCGAGAGAATTTAAAACACGGATTTCCTGTGTTTTAGTTTTTGTATTTTCTTTAATCGTTTCGGCGATTTTATGGTCCGAGTCGGAAAGAGTGAAAATAGAATTTAAACCGAGCTCGTCGACTTTATTTGCCAAAAATACAATTGTTTCAAAACTTGCTTCGGATTCTTGCGAACATCCTACAAACGCAGCATAGTATTTCAAATTGTAGTCGTCGACCAAATATCTGAACGGGAATCTGTCGCCGAAAAGCACGGTGTCGAACTTTTGATTCGAAAGTTCTTCGGAGTATTTTTTGTCCAAAGCGTCCAACTTTTCAACATATGCTTTTAAATTTTCGTCGAACTTGTCAGCGTATTTCGGGCTTAACTTCTTTAGATTTTCGCAGATTTCATTACAAACGAGTTTTGCATTCTTTAAAGAAAGCCAAACATGTTCGTCCATTTCGACTTCGTCGTGGTGGTGATGATGATGCTCATCATGTTCGTCTTCATCGTGGTCGTCTTCATCATCATGTTCATCTTCATCTTCATCATGTTCATGTTCATCTTCATCGTGGTCATGGTCGTGGTCTTCGTCTTCCATTCCTTCGACAACTTCTTCCGGTTTGATATTGTCCTTTAAAACTTCCATCATATTTATCGCCGTCACATTCGGACTTTCCTTGATTGCGTCCGGCGCCCATTCGTCGGACTCTCCGCCGACATAAACAAAAAGATTTGCATTTTTTATGCTTGTAATATCTTCGGCGCTCGGCTCGAAATTGTGCAAATTGATTCCCTTGTCGGTCAAATTTTTCACAGTTACATTTGTGTCCTTTGCGATTTCTTTGACCCAGTCGTAGGACGGATAAATATTTGTGACGACGCTTATTTCATCGTCTTTGTTTTCGTCTTTTTCTACATTTTCTTCTACATTTTTTGTGTTTTCTTTTTCTTCTTTAACGGCGCCGTCTTTTTTTGCGCAGCCGCCGACAAATAGCACTGCTACGAGTGCAAAAATAATTAATTTAATTTTACCTTTCATATTAACCTCCAATAATTAGAATAAATTTTTGATGAGATTTTAAATCTAATCGTTTATTCTAACCTTGAGGTCAATCGGAGTTTCTTTTATTTTTATTTCAAAATTATAATTTTTGTAAATCGAAATAAATGCTCTAAAAAAGAGAGCGAAAAATAAAATAGAGACGGTGATTCTATTTCTTTCATTTACATTCACAGCTTCTATGTAGCTGCAGATGGAGCAATTGTGGTGTGTGCAAATATGGTTCGCACAAAAAAGCGCCGTGCATGTAAAGAGAATTGTGAGCACGAGAAATATAAGTGCAAAAGCAAAAACAATTTTTTTATTCATAGAATCACCTCCTCAATATGAAATCTATTATCATTTTCATTATAGGATTTTCGAATTCGGTTGTCAAATAAATGAAAATAATAAGAAAAATAAAAATTACAGTAACAACAAATTTACACAAATGTGTTTAAAACAGATTTAATGGGTATATATAAAAATGCACGATTATATGGGGAATATAAAATTTATTATGGAGGTATTAAAATGGAATTAAAAGGTTCAAAAACAGCAACAAACCTTATGACTGCATTTGCAGGCGAATGCCAAGCAGTTATGAGATACAAAATGTATGCAAGTCAAGCAAAGAAAGAAGGCTTGGAAGTAATTCAAGCGGTTTTCGAAGAAACTGCAGAAAATGAAAGAGCACACGCAAACAGACTCTACAAATACTTAAAAGAAGAATTGAACGATGAAGGCATCACAATCAATGCCGAATATCCTGTTCACTTGGGAGACACTCTCACAAACTTAAGAGCAGCTGCTGAAGGTGAAGAATACGAACATTCAGATATGTATCCTACATTTGCTGAAATTGCAAAAGAAGAAGGATTCAAAGCAATCGCTGCAACATTGAAAGAAATCGGTGAAGTTGAAGAACACCACGACAAGAGATACACTGAACTTGCAGACAGACTTGAAAAAGATACACTCTTCGAAAGAGAAGAAGAAGTTTATTGGATTTGTCTAAACTGCGGATATGTACACAAGGGCAAAAAAGCTCCTAAGAAATGTCCGGCATGTGATCACCCACAAGGATTCTTCAAAGTTTTACTCGAAGATTATTAAAAACTATGCCGTCACTTTTGTGGCGGCTTTTTTTATTGAGACAAAATTCAAAATGTGATATAATATAAGTGTAAAGTTTCGAGAGGAGAAAATATGGCAAATCCTATTACTTCAAAAGAATCGATTTTAAAAGTTGCAAGAGAAATTGTTTCAAAAGAGGGACTGAAAGCTTTAAACATAAGAAAAATAGCAAGAGAATGTGACATTGCAATCGGCTCTGTTTATTACTACTTTCCGTCGAAGGACGAACTGATGATTGAAGTCATCGAAAGTGTTTGGGAAGACATCTTCAGAATTGAGGAGATGGACTCTCAAGATATATCCTTTGTCGACTTTATTGAAAAAATCTTCAACCACACCGAAGAGGGCATTAAAAAATATCCGAACTTTTTCTCAATCCACTCGCTTACTTTCAAAGCGCAAAATATGAACAAAGCAAAAGACTCAATGACGAAATTTATCGATAAATTCAAAGAAAATCTTTTGATTTCAATCGAGAGGGATGAGTCTATAAATCAAAATGCATTCAATTCGGACTTTACAAAAGAACAACTTATAGAATTTATATTATCGGCTTTGATGTCGCTTGTGCTTCAGAAAAACTACGACACAAAGACACTCACTTATATGATAAAAAAGACAATATATTAAGAATCTCACCTCGGGTGGGATTTTATTAGAGCATTTATTGAACATTGTTCAAACACTCTAACAAAATTGGTTAAAATCATTTGCCGAAATGAGTGACAAATGCTTTTAAATAAAATCGAAAGGAGAAGCAAATGACAAAAAAATACGTAAACCTCTCATTTATCTACGCGATAATCGGACTTGTTGCCGGTGCGTTCTATCGTGAATTCACAAAATACATCGGCTACACGGCAAGGACGAGAATGGCGCTTGCGCACCCACACTTTTTATTTTTGGGCGCATTTATGTTTTTGATTATCGCGCTGTTTTCAATGAATTTGAAGCTCGAAAATGAGAAGACATTCAAAACATTCTTTTTAAGCTACAACATCGGAGTTGTAATCACAGCGGCGATGCTATTTCTTCGCGGACTCACGGAAGTGATGGATTGGGGTGACAATAAAGCACTCGACGCGTCGATTTCGGGTATCGCGGGCGTTGGGCACATCGTCCTTACGGTAGGATTTGTGTTTATGTATATCACGCTCAAAAGAGCGATTGATAATAGAGCGAGAAACTAGAGTTTCAAACCCGAGACAAGATTTTCTCTTTAAACGGAAATCATAACTCCTTGGAAATAAAGGACTGTAAGCGGTCCTTTATTTTTTTGGGATAAAATTATTTTTCCATTATTCAAGAAAGTGTGGTATAATGTAATTAGAAATTACAACAAAGAGGAGAGTTATATTTTGGAATTAATAGATCTTAAATCAAGCATAATAAACGATAATATTAATACATTATTAAAAGATAGAACTACAAACAAAAATATAATTTTCGCAACAAGTGATTATGAAGGTTTCTCTTTTAGTGATGAAATAACAAAAAATATAATAGAGAATGAAAAAGTTGATTTTAGACCTAGAGTACAAAAAAGTTTAGAAGAACAAAATATTCGGACAAAAAATAAGGCTGAAGTTTTTACTCCGAGCTGGATTTGTAATAAAATGAATAACTTTCTTGATGAAGAATGGTTTGGTAAAAAAAATGTATTTAACACAGAAAGTGAAGATAAGAAGTGGACTTCTACATATGATAAAAAAATAGAATTTGACAGTAAAGATGATTGGAAAAAATATGTTTTGTCAAAAAGGATGGAAATCACATGCGGAGAGGCACCTTTTCTTGTTTCGAGATATGACACTGCGACAGGCGGCATGATTTCTATTGAAGAAAGAATCGGTCTTTTAGACAGAAAACTTAGAATTGTAAGTGAAAATGTAGAAACGGAAAGAGAGTGGAACAAGTGGGCTTATAGAGCTTATGAAAGTACTTTCGGGTATGAGTTTCAAGGAGACAGTTTACTTATTGCAAGGATAAATCTGTTGGAGACTTTTTATGAATATTATGTTTATAAATGGAATAAAAAACCAAACAAAACATCCGTAAAAAGAATTGCAGACATTATAAGTCGAAATATTTGGCAGATGGATGGTATACACGAAGTTTTACCATATCCTGGTGGGTTTATAGAAGACGGATTTTCGGAAGATCCAAACCAAATTAACTTTTTTGATAAAATGGTCGATACTGAACAAACACAAAATGAGATCAAAGAAATAGAAACAGTAGATTGCAAGATATTTGATTGGAAAGAAAAAGAAGAAGTGTTATACAAACAAATAAAGGAGTGTGAAGATATGAAATTTGATTATATAGTTGGAAATCCACCATTTCAAGAAGATAATAGCGATAGAAATAGAGATGATTCAATATATCAATATTTTTACGATGCTTCTTTTGAGATGAGCAAAGTAACTTGTTTAATAACTATAGCAAGATTTTTATTCGAAATTGGCTCAACTAGTCAAGAATGGAATAATAAGATGCTTAGCGATGAACATTTATGTGTAAAATATTATACTCCTAAATCTGACGATATTTTTCAGGATAAAAAAATTAAAGGCGGAGTTACTATTACACTTAGAGATAGTGATAGAATATTAGGTCCAATTGGAGAATTTTACGCATATGAAGAATTAAGACAAATTTACGAAAAGGTTGCTAAAATTTCGAAAACAAATGTATTTGGAGATATGATGTACACTCAGTTAAAATTCAATCTCGAGACATTATTTGAAGATTTCCCTGAATACAAAAATAGAATGGGTAAAAATACACAAGAAAGAAGATTAACATCATCTATTTTCAATAAATTTCATGAAATATTTAAGGATAGAAAAGCTAAAGACGATATTGCTGTTCTTGGTCGAAAAGGACAGAAAAGAATTTATAAGTATATAGATAAGAAGTATATTGAAGACAATGGGAACCTATATGCATACAAGGTAATTCTGCCCGCAGCTAACGGCTCAGGGGCTATAGGAGAGGTTATACAGACACCCCTAATCGGGCATACGCAAACTTTTATTAGCATAGGAAACTTTGAAACTTTGTATCAAGCTGAAGCGTTATTAAAATACATCAAATCAAAATTTTTAAGAACGTTATTAGGAATAAAAAAAGTTACTCAAAATAATAAAACTCCAATTACCTGGTCAAAAATTCCACTTCAAAATTTCACGGAAGATTCTGACATTGATTGGACAAAATCAGTATCTGAAATCGACATGCAACTCTATAAAAAATATAATCTTTCTGAGGAAGAGATTGACTTTATTGAAAAAAATGTTAAGGAGATGGAGTAAATGGATAGACCCGACTTAAGCACTACTAAGAATGTTGTGCCTATGATTTATGCTTACACAACTCCTGAAATAAAAAGGCATGATGGATGGACAAAGATCGGATATACGGAACAGGAAGTTGAAAAGAGAATCAATCAGCAAACCCAAACTGCCGATGTTTTATACAATTTGGAGTGGAAAGGTAATGCCTCATATGACGATGGAACGGCAGAAATTTTTACAGACAAGGACTTTCATTCTTATTTAAGAAAAAAAGGTATAAACCAAGAACCCGGAAAAAACAATGAATGGTTTCATATTTCAGCCTCGGATTCAAATCGTGAATTTAATCTATTCAGACAAAACAGAGGAGTGATAGAAGATATGCCTAGCGTTCTTTCCTATACTCTTCGAGAAGAACAAGAAAGAGCGGTAAATCAAACTTTAGAATATTTTAACACACATAAAGAAGCAGAATTTTTATGGAATGCAAAACCACGTTTTGGAAAAACTCTTGCTGTTTATGATTTGATTAAAAGAATGAAAGCTACAAACGTTTTGGTAGTAACGAATAGACCTGCAATTGCAAATAGTTGGTACGATGATTATGTGAAGTTTTTGGGGCGTGAATCGGGATATCTTTTTGTAAGCTCAACAGATTCGTTAAAAGACAAAAAATATGTTCTTACAAGAGAACAGTATTTAAATGAGATAAATATGAATGATGATGAGGACTTCGGTAACTGTATAACATTTTTAAGTTTGCAAGATTTAAAAGGCTCAAAGTATTTTTCGAGTTCCGGGATAGATAAGCTAAAAGAGATAAGGGATATGCATTGGGATATTTTAGTTGTCGACGAGGCTCACGAAGGAGTAGACACTTTAAAGACTGATGTTACTTTTGAAAAGATCACTAGGGATGCTACTCTACATTTGTCCGGGACACCTTTTAAAGCTTTACAAAATGCAACATTTTCAGATGATGCTATTTTCAATTGGACTTATGCAGATGAGCAAAATGCCAAAAGAGATTGGTACAAGGAAAATGATTCACACAATCCATATGAGTCATTGCCGAAACTTAATATGTACACTTATCAAATGTCTGAGATTATAAAAGATGAAATTGAACAGGGACTGAAAATAGACGATGAAGTCGAAGAATATGCATTTGATTTAAATGAGTTTTTTAGTACGGTTAACGGTAAGTTTAAGTACGATAGCTCAGTTAATAAATTTTTGGATGCTCTTACTACACAAAAGAAATTCCCTTTTTCGACGGAAGAGTTAAGAGATGAAATTAAACACTCTTTTTGGATTCTAAACAGAGTTGAAAGCGCAAAGCTTCTTGCTAAAAAATTGGAAGAGCACCCTGTATTTCATAATTATAAGATAGTGCTTGCGGCAGGAGATGGAAAGCTGGACGACGATGATGAAATAAAAAAATCATTTGATAAGGTCACAGAAGCAATAAAAGAGAACGAAAAGACTATAACCATATCAGTTGGTCAACTTACCACGGGGGTTACGATTCCGGAATGGACAGCAGTTTTGATGCTTAGTAATATGAAAAGTCCGGCACTTTATATGCAGGCTGCATTTCGTGCGCAAAATCCATGGCTCAAAAGGGAATACAAAGACGGTAAAATGGTTTGGAAAAGAAAAGAAAATGCTTATGTTTTTGATTTCGATCCCGCAAGAACGTTGATTATTTATGAAGAATTTGCAAATGATTTATCAAAGAACACTTTTGGTGGACGAGGAAATACAGACGAAAGAAAGAAAAATATAAAGGAACTTTTAAATTTTTTCCCTGTAATAGGAGAGGATGAAGGTGGAGAACTTGTTGAATTGGATTCTGAAAAGGTTCTCTCAATTCCAAGAAGAATCCGTTCAGTCGAAGTTGTAAGAAAAGGGTTTATGAGCAATTTTCTATTCCAAAATATATCAAATATTTTCAGTGCGCCGAAACTCGTAAGAGATCTTTTAAATCAATTTGATCCCTATAAGGAGCCAAACACAAAGAAGGATATACCGACCGATGAATATGCGGAAGTGGATGAAAATGGAAATATTCTTGTTCCTACGGAAAAAATTATAGGAAAATATACAAATTTATTTGGAGAAAAGCTTTGTGTGGAAAATGAAGAAGTAGCAGAAGAACTTAATAAGCTTTCAAAAAGTGATGATGAAGATGATGATAAAAATTCGTATCAAAAAAGAATTAATGATGTTAAAGAAAAATGCAAAGAAAAGCTTTTAGATTCGATATTTAATGAGGCAACAACCGGTCCGGATAAGTACGAATTCAAAATTAGAGAAGAGAAGAATTTTAGAAAAATTTTAGAAAAGCAATTTGACAAGAAGTTTGATAAAAAGTTTGAATCGTATGTAATTGACAGAAAAGAGATTGAAGAGAAAAAGAAAGAGGAACTTCAAAACAGAAATAAAACAGGTGAAACGGTTGAAGAAATTGAAGAAAAATATAAAAAGATATTTAAAGAAGACGATGAAAAGAAATATAATGAAATTTTAGAAGATTTAAAAAATCACGAGAAGGAAGCCAAAGAAACTCTCATTATAGAAGCTGAAACTAAAAAAGGAGAAGAAAAGAATAAGAAGATAGAAGATACAATAAGAGAACATTTAAGAGGGTTTTCGAGAACGATTCCATCTTTTCTCATGGCATATGGAAATGATGATGTCACACTTGAAAATTTTGATCAAATTATTCCATCAGACGTTTTTAAGGAAGTTACAAGTATTTCAATTGAAGATTTTGTATTTTTAAGAGATGGAGGAACGAGAAAAAATCCGGAAACAGGCGAGGACGTACATTTCGAAGGCAAACTTTTTGAACCGGTAGTATTCAATGATTCTGTCAAGGAATTTATGAATTTAAGGGAAAAGCTTTCTAATTATTTTGAAGAGGATACGAAGGAAGATATTTTCGATTATATTCCACCACAAAAAACTAATCAGATTTTTACCCCGAAAAAAATTGTTGTAACGATGGTTGATATGTTGGAAGTAGAAAATCCTGGATGTTTTGATGATCCGACTAAAACATTTGCTGATTTATATATGAAGTCAGGTTTATATATTGCGGAAATTGTTAAGCGTCTTTACAAAAGTGAGGGGATGAAGAAAAGCTTTCCGGATGAGAAAGAAAGACTACGCCATATATTTGAAAAACAAGTGTATGGACTTGCACCAACTGAGATAATCTATAATATTGCAAAGAACTTCATTCTTGGATTTGATGATTCAGCGAATGACTTCAAACACAATTTAAAGATGCTTGATACGCTACCATTTGCAAAAGAAGGAACATTGAGTAGCAAACTTGATGAAATATACGACAACTAAATCTTTACCAAACAAAAAAGAAGCTACAATAAATAGCTTCTTTTAGTTTATGCCTCAACTTTTACAGTTTTATCGAAGACGACGTAGCCGATTATAAAGAGGATCACAAGCGCCATTATGCCGTAATTTTGTTTTCCGGTTATGTCGGTCACGACTGCAATAAGAAGTGTGCCGAACATGCTTGCGCCTTTTCCGAAGATGTCGAAAACTCCGAAATATTCGCCGCTTTTTTCAGGCGGAATGATTTTTGCAAAGTAGCTTCTTGAGAGCGCTTGTATTGCTCCTTGAAACATTCCGACGAGAATTGCGAGTATCCAAAATTGTGTGAGATTATTCAGGAATGTCGCATAGAGCGTGATGAGTCCGTATGCGACGATTGTAATTTTTAGAAGGGTTTCGGTTTTATATTTTTTTGAAATGCGACCGAAGTAGATTGCGCACGGGAATGCGACGATTTGTGTTGCGAGTAGTGCGAGGACAAGACCCGCCGAGTCGAGACCCAAGCTTTCTCCGTATGCCGTTGCCATGCCGATTATCGTGTAGACTCCGTCGATGTAGAAAAAGAATGAGAGCAGGAAGTATTTTATTTTTTTATTTTCCCAAATTTCTTTTATAGTTTTTAGAAGTCTTTTAAAAACAACTTTCGGAGTTGTGTTTTGGTTTTCGATGTAGTATTTTTGCTCGTATGTCTTCATCAGAGGCACTGAGAATAAGAGCCACCATGCGGCGTTTAGCGCACATATGATTATCATCGAGGTCGAAAGAGAAAGTCCGAAAAGGTCGCCGCCTTTTGTCGCAAGGATTATACTTATAATAAACGGAACACAGCTTCCGATGTAGCCCCATGCGTAGCCCAAAGAGCTTACTTCGTCCATTCTTTCGTTTGTCGTGACGTCGGGGAGCATGCTGTCGTAGAAGACGAGCGAGCCGTTAAATCCGATTTTTGTTATGATGAATATTATTAGAAATATAATCCAGTTCGTTGTGAGCGGTTGAACGACGAGTCCTGCGATTCCGAGAAAGAGAAATATTTGAAACATCGGTTTTCTTTTTCCGCGGCCGTCGCTTATTGCGCCGAGAATCGGACTTAAAACCGCAATCACAAGTGTCGAGATTGTCATTGCATAGCCCCAACTTGCGAGGTAGTCCGCACTCGAGAGCGAGTTTTCGCCGATCGATTTAAATAGTATCGGAATTATTGTGGTTGCAAGAAGTATATAGGCGCTGTTTCCAACGTCATATTTTATCCAGTTTTTTTCAAGTTGTGTTAATTTTATTTTAGACACCGTTAAAATCCTTTCTGTAATTTTCAAGTTCCTTGCCGTCTTCAAACATATACTCCAAAGTTTTGTCCAAAAATTCAGGCGCGGCTTTTAGAGTTTCGTCGTACATTTTGGACAGAATTTTGCTTGAATCTTCGGCATATGGAAACGGTTTATGAGTTATGAGTTGCCCGCCGAAAGTATATTTATGTCCTATAAGTCCAAGAGTTCCCAAAATAAATTTCTCTTTCAGCCTTGAGTCGTTGTGAAAAAAGTTTTTCACAAAAACCATATTTGAAATTGATTTTTCTACATTTTTCATGTCCACGCGTTCAAAATTTTTGTAAATCGGATAGATGTGTTTCGCATAAGCTTTGTCGGGAATGAGATTCGACTGTATAAATTTAAACTCGTTTTCGCCGTCGAGATTTAAATAGTACCTGTCGAGTTCGCTCTCGATATTTAAGTGGCCGTAGTCTTTTCTTTTGAGCGCTTCGACAGTCGGGTGAAGCGAGCTGTCCAAAAGAAAATGGAGCACAAGCCCCAAGAAATAGCTTCCCGTTTTTGTCTCGAGGTCTTCGGCGTCGAAATCTTTTTTTATAGTCGCGAGAACTTCCGAAAATTTTTTGTTGTGAATATCCGTGCCGGGATTCTTACCTTTGAGTGCATTTTTTATGTTGAAGAAAAAGAAATCCGGGCCCTGGTTTCCAAACAAAAAAAGTTCTTTGTCGAGATTTATAATTCTCTTTATTCGCTCGGGCGCAATCTTCATAAAGTCGCGACCGAAGTGATAGTGTGTGTAAAAACTTGGCATATTACTCCTTTCATTTCATTATTTTCTTATATTTATTATATAATAATTTAAATTTATATTCAATTTAAAAACATTTAGCGGGTGTAATAATTGTGCAAAAAATATGGAAGCTTTTTCAACTTTTTTAATAAAATTTAAACATATAAATAAATTCGATTATATATTTAAAATCTCGCAAAAAATGTGTATTTACTTTGACAAATGTGTTATTTTCGTGTTATAATATTCGTGAAAGAATAGTAGACATTTTTTCGGCTTACAGAGAGTATCCGGTCGGTGAAAGGATATGGCGGAAGATGTTGAACCGGTCTTTTTATTTTGTATTTATACACGGTTTGACGCGTTATAGTTTTTCGAGTATTAATTTTGAGTGGTACCGCGATTTATTCGCCTCAATTCGTTGGGGTGTTTTTTTATATTATTTTTTGGGAGGAAATTATGAGATTATCACAGCTTTATATGCCGACTCTAAGAGAAGCGCCGGCTGATGCGGAAATTATAAGTCACAAGCTCATGCTCCGTTCGGGCATGATTAGAAAGTCGTGTTCGGGGATTTATTCATATTTGCCGCTTGGTTTTAGAGTTTTAAGAAATATTGAAGAGATTGTAAGACGAAACATGGACGAGTTCGGTGGACAAGAAATCAGAATGAGCGTTGTTCAACCTGCAGAAATTTGGCAAGAGTCCGGTCGTTGGGAAAAATATGGTCCGGAAATGTTTAAGGTCAAGGACAGAAACGGACGTGATTTTTGTCTCGGACCTACGGCGGAAGAATATTTTACAAGTCTTGTTAAAGATGAACTCACAAGCTACAAGTCGCTGCCTTTAAATATTTATCAAATTCAAATCAAATATAGAGACGAAAAGAGACCGAGATTCGGTTTGAATCGTTCGCGTGAATTTTTAATGAAGGATGCATATTCATTCGACAGAGATCCGGAAGGAATGGCAAAGAGTTACCACAATATGGAAAATTGCTACGACAGCATTTTCACGGAACTCGGACTTGAGTATGTAAAGGTCGACTCCGACTCGGGACAAATGGGCGGAAATATGACAATTGAGTTCCAAGCTCTTTCGGAAACGGGGGAAGGTGAACTCTTCTACACCGAAAATTATAAATTCGCAGCAACGGATGAAAAGTGCGAAGTAAATTACGAAGTTAAGTCGAAAAACGACGCGGAACTTCCAAAGGAAAAGAAGGAAACGCCGGGCTCTAAAACAATTGAAGACGTCGCAAAGTATTTAAACAAAACGACGGATGAATGCGTAAAGGCGATTGCAATAAAAGTTAAGGACGAAAAGTTTTTCGTTTTCATTCCGGGCGACAGGGAGCTCAATATGACGAAGTTCCAAAATTTTGCAGGTGTAAATGACTATGACATCGAAATGATGTCCGACGAAGACATCGTTTCTGCGGGAAGTGTGCCGGGGTATATGGGACCGTTTAATCTAGACGGACGTGTAATTTTGGACAAGCGCATAAAGGAAATGAAGAATGTTGTCGTCGGTGCAAATGAAGAAGGTATGCATTTTGTCAATGTAAACTTCGGTCGCGACTTCGACGGAGAAGACGGCGGAGATCTTTTGATGGCAAGAGAGGGAGATATGGCTCCTGACGGAAGCGGAGAGCTCAAAGTTCGCCGCGGAATTGAAGTCGGACAAATTTTCGGACTCGGCACGAAATATTCCGAATCTTTGGGCGCAGGATTTTTGGATGAAGACGGCGTAAAGAAGCCTTTCTGGATGGGAAGCTACGGCGTCGGAATTTCAAGAACAATAACCGCAATCATCGAGCAAAATCACGACGATTTCGGAATCATTTGGCCGATAAATGTTGCGCCATATGAAGTTATCATAAGCGTCATGAATGTAAATGATGAAGAACAAGGGAAAGTTTCGGAAGAACTTTACAAAAATTTAAGCAAAAAATACACAGTTTTGATTGACGACAGAAGCGAAAGAGCAGGAGTTAAATTCAACGACCGCGACCTTATCGGGATTCCTTTAAGAATCACAGTCGGCAAGGGTGTCGCAGACGGAGTGGTTGAATTTTCAAAGAGAGTAACTCCGAAAGATAGAGTTGATGTAAAAATTGAAGATATAGAAAATGTTATTGAAGAAGAAAGGAGAAATTTATGTCGGTAAGATTACGTTTTGCGCCATCACCAACGGGTTGGCTTCACATAGGGGGACTAAGAACCGCGCTTTTCAACTATTTATACGCAAAGAAAATGGGCGGACAATTTATTTTGAGAATTGAGGACACGGACAGAACAAGATATGTCGAAGGGGCTGTCGAAAATCTTTTGGATGCATTGAATTGGAGCGGCATTGAAAATGACGAAGGTCCGAAATATGTAGACGGCGAACTCAAAGAAGTCGGAGAATATGGACCATATGTCCAATCAAACAGACTCCCGCTCTACAGAAAATATGTCGACGAACTCATCGACAAGGGCTACGCATATTACTGCTTCTGCGACAAGGAAAGACTCGACGCAATAAGAGCCGAAAGGGAAGCAAAGGGTTTGATTCCGAGATATGACGGTTTCTGTCGCTCAATTCCTATTGAAGAAGCAAAGAAACGCGTTGCAAACGGTGAACCTTATGTTGTTAGACTTAAATTAAACAAAAACGAAGACGTAACGTTTACGGATTTGGTTCGCGGAAAAATTACTATAAACACAGACGATATGGACGACCAAGTTCTTTTAAAGAGCGACGGTTTCCCGACATACCACATGGCGGTTGTCGTTGACGACCATTTGATGGGCGTGACGCACATTGTTCGCGGTGAAGAATGGCTTCCTTCAACTCCGAAACACGTTCTTCTTTATCGCGCACTCGGTTGGGAAGAACCGACTTACGTTCACCTTCCGACAGTTTTGAACAAATCGAGAAAGAAACTTTCGAAAAGGGAAGGAGATGTTGCAGTCGGCGACTTCAGAAAAGCGGGATATCTTCCGGATGCTTTGATAAACTTCCTCGCTCTTATCGGATGGAGTCCTGACACTGAAGACGAAATTATGTCGATGGATGAAATGATTGAGGAATTTTCATTCGAAAGAGTATCAAAGACGGGCGGAATTTTTGACGTCGACAAACTCAATTGGATGAATGCGCACTATATCAGAAACAAGGAAAATGCGGAACTGCTTGACCTTGCAGCACCTTTTATGGAAGAAGTTTTAGGAATTTCCGAAGAAGAAATCATGAACAATCGTGAATACTACGAAATTATGATGGAAGCTGTCAAGGAAGACTGCGACACGCTCAAAGTGGTCGCTGAAAAATGTAAGATGTTCACCGAAAGCGAAGTGCATTACGATGAAGACACGAAAGAATGGCTCGAAAGCGAAGACCTTCCTGTTTTAAAAGACGGCATCAGAAAACTTCTCGAAGACAAGGAAATGACTTTGGAATATGCTGAAGAATTTATGAAACTTCTAAAAAAAGAAACCGGAGTCAAGGGCAAAAATTTATTTATGCCGGTCAGATGTCTTCTCACCGGAAAGGCAAAGGGACCTGATTTCGTTCACGTGCTCTACCTTTTGGGCAAGGATAAAATTTTAGAGAGGATAGATAAATAATGAAAAAGGTTTTGCCTTTAATTCTTTTAATTCTCGCTCTCGTTTTCACGTCGTGCACGATGAAAAAGAGTGAGAAGCTTTATCCGGTTTTAAAATACACGGATAACGACGCGAGTTATGTTTTTATAAACAAAGACAACGAGCTCAAAATTGACAAACATTTCGAAGATGTTTTGAAAGCATTTGAAGATGACTATGCTGTTGTTATTGAAAACGGAAAGGTCGCAATAATAAATCGCGAAGGCGAAGATGTGCTTTCGGGCATCGAAAATGTCTATCAAATAAAAGACGGGCTGGTCACGGTTAAAAACAAGGACAAGACCGAGCTCGTTGATTTGGAAACAAAAGAAGTGCTTTTAAAGTATGACTACATTTTGATTGGCGAAAACAAAGTGCTCTCATATCTTGAAGGCGACAAGTGGGGATACAGAACTCTTGACGGCGAAAAGACTCTCGCCGCACAATTTGAGGAGGCATATCCTTTCGGAAAGAATTCGGGCGTTGCAGTTAAAGACGGAAAAGTTGTGATTGTCGACGGTGAGATGAATGTCAAGGAAACAAATTACACCGAAAGCTACAAGATTAACGACGAGACGATTCTTGCAAGAGAGGGCGACAAGCAACTCCTTCTCGATTTGAACGGTGACGTTGTAAATCCGGGAGTTAAGGGCGACTTGACAGAAGTTTACGGCGGCATGTATACAGTTTTCGACAGAAAGAACGGCGAACTCGTTAAAAAAGTCTACACTTTGAAGGGCGAGCCGGTTTCCGACGAGGTGTTCACAGACGTAAGACTTCTTGGAAACGGTTTCTTTGCAGCAAACAACGGCGAACTTTTTGCTCTTTACAGCGAAAAGGAAGGTCGAGTCACGGATTATAAATACGACTTTTTGAGCGCCGAATCTTTTGACGTTAACGGGGGATTTGTTACGGGCGTTTCGAAAGGCGTCGGAGAACTTCTCGACAAAAGCGGAAATATAAAGAAGACAATCGGAAAAAATATCGAATCGTTTATGAAGGATGAAAATCTTTTCATCACGTCCGACTACGGCAAGATAACATATTTTGACCTAGACGGAAATGCAATCGAGAAAAGTCCGAAGATAAATCCGCTTGGAACTGTAAAAGTTTTGATTGATGAAAAAGACGGGAAAAATTATTTATTCATTGTTTCGAAAGACACAAATGAAAAATTGAACGCATCTTTGAAATCAATCGCCGACAGAATTACAACAGAAAAGAATGTGACATATGACTACAGACTTGAAGGGGACATTTTGTATGCGACATTAAAGACGCACGACAAGAGTTATCCGTTCATGGTCGACATATACACCGGTGAAGTTGTGGATGCAAAGGACATCTTTATCGATGAAGCGGCAATAGAAACGCTTGTTAATCAAAAGAAGACGGAAGAAAATATGCAAGGCGATGTGGAACTTGTGTGCTTCTCTTTTGACAGCGATTTAAAAATGGTTTTAAGAAGCGACAAGGAATATTTTGTGGACATTCCGAGAGAAGAAATTGAGAACTATCTCGATTTGACGGGGGGAGAATTTTTCAAAAGCTTGCTCGCTCCAAAGATAAATAAGTAGGTGATTTTTTGGAAGGCGTAATTAAGGAACTTCAATTCAACAAAAAAGTTCTGATTGAGTCGGAAGGAAAAGTTTATGAATCAAAGGGCGGTTTCCCGGGGGAAACTGTCCTATTTAAAAATAAGCGAAGAAAAAAAGCGAATATTTTGGAAATTTTAAAATCGCCTTATGTAAAAAACACGAGCTGTGACGTTTCCGAAAGATGCGGCGGGTGCAGATTTCGAGAAATTTCTTATGAAGACGAGCTTAAAATAAAAAATGACGAAATGAAAAGACTTTTCTCACCGCTCGAAAAAAGAGACGGCACGGAAATTTTGGAAATTCATTCGCCGGAAAAAGTTTTGAGATATAGAAACAAAATGGAATACAGCTTCGGCAACGAAGAAAAGGACGGACCGTTGAAACTGGGACTTCACGAAAAGAGCATGTTCTACAATATTGTCGAAGGGGCGGATTGCTTGATTGTGCCTAAAGATATGGACACTATAAGACGCGAGGTGAAGGAGTTTTTTATCGAACGCGGTGAAACTTTTTACCACAAGATGACGAAAGACGGATTTTTGAGACACTTAATTGTGAGACACTCCGTTTTTTATGACGAATATATGGTAAATCTCGTGACGACAAGCGCTCATCCGCTTGACGGAGAGTTCAAGGAGTTTTTGCTTTCGCTAAATGATAATCTCGAGGGCAAAATCACAACGATTTATCACACCATAAACGATTCGCTGAGCGATGCGGTTGTGCCGGAAAAACTCATACTTTTATATGGACCGGGATTTTTAAGGGAAAGACTTTTTGATTTGGACTTTAATGTGGGTCCTTTTTCGTTTTTTCAAACAAATTCAACTGCAGCCGAAGAACTTTATTCGTATGTAAAGGAGCACCTGAAAAAGACCGGCGTGCTTTGGGATTTGTATGCGGGAAGCGCAGTCATCGGACAAGTTTTGAGCGATATGGCAAGCGAGGCCATAAGCGTTGAAATCAATCCGGAAAATGTGAAGGACGGCGAGGAGACGATCGAGGAAAACGGAATTAAAAACGTTAAGATGGTTCTTGCCGACTGCAAAGAATTCGTAAAAACTACAGAGACGAAGGCTGATACAATTATTATAGATCCGCCGAGAGCCGGCATCCACAAAGATGTGCTTCAGGCGATTGACGAAAGCGGAGTCGATCAAGTTATTTATGTGAGCTGCAATCCGGTGACACTAAAAAATGATTTGATGGAAATGAAAAATTATAAAGTTTTGAGTGTAAAAGGATTTAACAATTTTGCCGGCACTTTGAATATTGAGAGTGTCGCAATTTTAGAAAAAAGATAAAATTCAGAAAGGAGAAATTATGTCTGAAAATTATTATGTAACAACGCCTATATATTATCCGAGCGGAAATCTGCACATCGGTCACACATACACGACCATTGTCGCCGATGTTATAAAGAGATTTAAAAAGTTAGAGGGTAATGACGTTTTCTTTGTCACGGGCACGGACGAACACGGACAAAAGATTGCAGAAGCTGCAAAAAAAGCGGGTGTGACACCGCTTGAATTTACAGATGCAATTGTCGATACTTCAAAAAAACTTTGGGAATCTCTAAACATCGACTACGACGTTTTCGAAAGAACCACGTCGGAAAAGCACGAAGCGCTCGTGCAAAAAGTATTTAAAAAGCTATTTGACCAAGGCGACATCTACAAGGCGAACTACAGCGGACTATACTGTGTGCCTTGCGAAGCATATTTCACGGAAGCACAGGCAACCGACGGACACATTTGTCCGGACTGCGGAAGAGAGCTCACAAAGAGAGACGAAGAAAGCTATTTCTTCAGACTTTCGAAGTACAAGGACCAAGTTGCCGAATATATAAAAAATGCGGACATTGAGCCGGAATATATAAAGGATGAAATTTTAAACGGTTTTATGAAAGACGGACTCGAAGATTTGTCCGCTTCGAGAACCGCAATCGATTGGGGTGTAAAAGTTCCGTTTGACGAAAAACACGTCGTCTATGTTTGGGTTGACGCACTTCTTTGCTATCTTTCAGGAATCGGCTATATGGAAGATGACGAACTCTTTAACAAGTTCTGGCCGTGCGACTTGCACCTTGTGGGCCGTGAAATTGTAAGATTTCACATTGTAATTTGGCCAGCGATTTTGATGGCGCTCGGTCTTCCACTCCCGAAGAAAGTTTTCGCACACGGATGGATTTTGTTTGACAACGACAAGATGAGTAAATCAAAGGGCAATGTCTATTATCCGGAACCGATCATTGAAACACTCGGTGCGGACACATTGAGATATTTCATTTTGAGAGAATTCAGCTTCGGCAGCGACGGCAATTTTACAATTGACAAAATTGTTCAAAGATACAATTCGGACCTCGTAAACGACCTTGGAAATCTCGTTTCAAGAACTCTTGCGATGATTGAAAAATATTTTGACGGAGTAATTCCGGAGCCGGGAACAAAAGAAGAAATCGACGGAGAAATTTTCGAAGAAATCGAAAGAGCAAAGGACGCATTCTATAAAGAAATGAATGATTTGAAATTCAACTTTGCACTCGAAGACGTTTTCAAACTCATTCGCCGCGCAAACAGATATATCGACGAAACCGAGCCGTGGAAACTCGCAAAGGAAGACGTCGAAAGATTAAAGACAGTGCTCTATAATCTCTCCGTTTCAATTGTGGAAGCGGCAAAGATGCTCACGCCGATTATGCCTTCGACAACCGAAAAGATTTTTGAAAAATTCGGAATCGATGGAATCGAGGGCGAAATAAAAGCGGGTCTTAAAGTTACAAAGGGTGAAAACTTGTTCAACCGTGCCGACGATGACACCGCCGAAAATATCACAAAGAAAAATACGGAACTTTTTGATGAAAGACAGAAAAAAATCGGAAATAAAAAAGAACTTTCCGAAAAACTTGTGGAAAATAAAGCGGAAATCGAATTTGAAGATTTCGAAAAATGCGATTTGAGAGTCGGAAAAATCATCGACGTTAAGCCACATAAAAACGCAGACAGACTCTATGTTCTTACAGTTGACGTCGGAGGCGAAGAAAGAACTGTCGTTTCGGGAATAAAGGAACATTTTAAACCGGAAGAACTTTTAGGCAAGGAAGCTGTGTTCATTTTAAACATCAAACCTGTAAACTTGCGCGGAGTAAAGAGCGACGGCATGATTCTTGCTGCTGAAAAAGACGGCAAGCTCACACTCATGAAACCGTGGAGTGATGGATTTACGGGAGCGGGGCTCAGATAATGTATTCATTTATTGATGCGCACGCGCACTATGATGACGAAAAATATGACGAGGACAGAGACGAGATTATAAATTCGCAGTTTCAAAACGGCGTCATTGCAATTGTAAATGCGTCAAGCGATCTCGAAAGCTCGAAAGCGTCGTTTGAACTTGCCCAAAAATACGACAAAATTTATGCGGTTGTGGGTTGTCATCCACACGAAGCCGACGGATTTTCCGAAGACGACATTGAAGTTTATAAGGAAATGCTTAAAAATGACAAAGTTGTCGGAGTGGGCGAGTGCGGACTCGATTACTACTACGATTTGTCGGACAGAGATGTGCAAAAACGCGTTTTTCACAGAATGATTGAATTTGCCGACGAAAACAATGAACCGCTCGTCATCCACTCGAGAGATGCGGTCGAAGACACGCTCACAATGCTCCGCTCGCTGAGACACGGCGAGAAGACATTGATTCATTGTTTCACGGGGGCAAAAGAAGTTGCAAGGGAATATTTGAATCTCGGATATTTTCTCTCGATCGGCGGCGCCGTCACTTTTAAAAATGCGAGACATGTTGTCGAGTCGGTCGAATATGCGCCGCTCGACAGGCTCCTTCTTGAAACCGATGCGCCATATATGACTCCGGTTCCGTACAGGGGCAAGAGAAATCTTTCGATTTATATCGAAAATGTTGTGAAAAAAATCGCCGAAATAAAAAATGTGACGCCGGAAGAAGTCGCTGAAATAACTACAAAGAATGCAAGGTTCTTCTATGGAATCGAAGAGAATTAAAGAAGTTATAGTTGTCGAGGGCAAAGACGACATCACAAGAGTTTCGGAAGCGCTCGACGCAACTATAATCGCAACGGGCGGCATTCATATAAATCGAAAAAAACTCGATGAAATTGTAGAAATCACGAAGGATCGCGGCGCAATAATTTTGACCGACCCGGATCATGCGGGGAACATCATTCGAGAAAAGCTTGTGAAAAATTTGAAATGTCCGGTGAAAATTGCATATTTCAAACAAAGCCTCGCGATAAAAGACGGGGACATCGGGATTGAAAATGCAAAAAAAGAGGACATAATTGAAGCGATAAATAAAGCGAGACCGACATATGTTTCAAAGACGGAAAATTTCTCGGCGGAGTTTTTGTTTGAACAAAGGCTCACCGGTTTTGACGATTCAAAGAAAAGACGGGAATATTTGAGCGACAGATTAAATCTTGGAAACCCGAACGCAAAGACACTTTTAAAAAGGCTCAACAACTTCGGCATAGATAAAGAAGAAGTTATAAAAATTCTGGAGGAGTATAGTGAAGGGAAGAATCTATAATATAAAAAACACCAGAAAAATCATGGAGATGCACGACATTACGATGAAAAAAAGTCTCGGGCAAAATTTTTTGGTTGACGGAAATATACTCCGAAAAATTGTCGACAGCGCGGATTTGAAAGAAAATGACGTTGTGCTCGAAGTGGGACCGGGCATAGGCTCGCTCTCCGAGGAAATTCTCCTTCGAGGAAACAAACTCACGTCGATTGAAATTGACGACAGATTTATAGACATCCTTCACGAGAACTTTGAAGACATGGACAATTTTAAACTCGTGCACGGCGATGCGCTCGACGATGAAATTTGGAAAAGTGCAAATGAAAATCCGACTCCGAATGTTTTTATCGGGAATCTTCCTTATGTAATCACGACTCCGATTTTGGAAAAGATTTTTAAAAATGAAAATAAATTCGACAAAATTGTGGTCATGGTGCAAAAAGAAGTTGCGGAGAGAATGACTGCGAAACCGGGAAGCAAGACATACGGAAGTCTGTCCGTTTTCGTTTCGTATTTTTCAAATGCGAAAATTTTGTTTGACGTGAGCGAAGGCTCCTTTATTCCAAGACCGAAAGTTAAAAGTTCGGTGGTTCTTTTGGAAACTGTCCGGAGGGAAGAAAGACCCGACGAATTTATGGACTTTGTCCACAAGGCGTTCGGCATGAGAAGAAAAACTCTTTTAAACTCGCTCTCGATGGGACTTGACATGGACAAGGCGGAAGTTCAACAACGGATTGAAAATGCGGGAATCGATCCGAAAGTGAGAGCGGAAAATTTAACTCTTGAGGACTTTTTGAATTTATATTCAAGTTTCAACAAAAAATAACTTTTGTGGTTAAAATATATATTTAGTGGGTATAAAGAAATTAGTGATGAAAGCATGAAAAATGCAGATATTATAAATGGAGGGATATTATGACAGACAAAAATGATAAAAAATGTGAAGGCACAAAAGGCTATTGCGACACACAAAAGAAATACGAAGACACAATCGAAGAAAGAGATAACAAAAAAGACGCTCTTTCAGTAGAAGAACAAGCAAAAGTTAAGACAGGCGAAGATGATATGTGTCTTGGCGAAGGCGTCTACGGCGAAGAAGTAGAAGGAAAAGAAAAAGACTGTAAAAAAGACAAATAAAATTTTATTGATATAGTGATGGAGGGACTATAATGAAAGATGTAACAATTTATACAAGCGAGACTTGCCACTTTTGTCACTTGGCAAAGGAATATTTTGAAAAACACGACATTAAATACACAGAAAAGAACATAAGCAAAGACAAAGAAGCTATGATGGAACTTAGACAAAAAGGTTTCACAGGCGTACCACTCATCATCGTCGGCGATGAAACAATCTACGGCTTTGATCAAGAAAAATTAGAAAAGGCATTGGGACTCTAATGGAAGATATTAAAATCAACAAAGATATGTATCTCGGGGAACTCATGGAAATCAAACCTGAAGCTGCATATCTATTAATGAGCTACGGAATGGGATGCATCGGATGCCCGGCAAGCCAAATGGAAACAATCGAAGAAGCTTGCATGGTGCACGGAGTAAATCTCGATAAACTTATGAGTGATTTGGAAAGACTATAAAAAACACCCGGATTTTCCGGGGTACATATATCTCGCACACTCACTTAAAATAAATATATATATGTATAAGAACTCGTAACAAGTAGACTCAGGTTGATTTTAGCCCAATAGTGCAGTACCGAATGCGAACATATATTTGAAAATCTACAAATGGATTCCTTATCGACAATGATAGGGAATTTTTTGTAGGGATTTTTGTAAAGAGAGATTGGGATTTAGTCGATGATGGGAAACACTTGGATTGGGATAGTGACACCAAATAAATAAGTAGCGTTCAATCAGGAGTTAATCTCTGGGAAGGTCATCGTTCAGGAGTAATTAGACCTGACTCAATTTTCGTTGTACAGGATGTTTTTATTAGTGATTATTATGAAGTATCAACTACTATGGGTTACACAAGTTCTAATGGTACAATAAAATTCAATGATTATCATTTTGAAGACATGACATCTGTTCAGCGAATAAAAACTGCAACTCACGAATTGGGTCATGCACTCGGATTAGACCATACTAATGGTACAAATGATATTATGAAACAAGGAAAGTTAAGCATAACAAGCTTGTCATCAACTGATAAATCCTCGTATGACGAAGCTTATAACAACTATTAGAAAGGAGATGTAGAGGGATGAATAGAATATCAAAGAAATCCACGATTTGTGCAATTCTGTGCATTTTGTGCTGTGTTATCGTTTTTGCTGGATGTAGAAAGTCTAATGAGAACGCCAAAAATCAAGATTCAATTAGTTATTTACATGCCGACTTTGCTATAGATATGAATAATCCAAAGGAGGTCATCGGTTTTTCAGATCATTATTTTATAGCTCAGGTGATTAAAGAAGAAAAGGTTGAGTATAGAGATCCAGTAGTTGTGGAAACTAAAAGCGGAACTAAGGAAGTTAGTATTCCGTATACTCATTACACTATTCGTGTTATCAAAAATATAAAAGGAGAGTTGCCAACTGAGGAGAATATACTTTTAATAAAGTGTGGAGGAAGGTCAAAAGATGGGCAAATGATTCTTTACGAGAATGATCAACTCTTGGTTGAAAACTCGACATATATTTTTGCGGCATGTGTACAGCCGGATGGTTCTTTGTTGATTTCGGGACCGAATTTATCCGAAATAATTGATGAGTCTAAATTATCTTCAAAAGAAGTAAAAGAGGAGACCTTAGGCAAATATGTAGAAATGTACAAGCAAGAAGTAAAATATGACAGAGAACGATTTGAATATAAAAAGTAAGATTCTGTTTCTTCATTTTTACTTAAACTAAAATTTTGAGGCTCTATAATATCTATGAGGGAGTAACGAAACAGAATAACTAGAAAGTAGCATTTATGGAGAAAGAAAAAACAAATGGTATTGGAAATTGGCAGGACTTGTTATACAGTAAATTTAATATTAAAAGAAAGTGGTAAAAAAACTTATAAAGACAATGTGTTTCGGTTATTAGAACAAGATATTGAGAATAAGCAAGAGAAAAATTTTGAAGAAATTTGGATTATGACCTGGACAAATCTTCCCAAATGTGAACATATAGCAGTACCGAATGAGAACATATATTTGAAAAAATCTGCAAATGGATTCCTTATCGATAATGATAGGGGTGGGGATTTGGACTTCGAATACGGAAATAGAATTGAGGAGAAAACATGAAAAAAGAGAAGAAAAAAACGGGAATCTATAATTGGGTTTCTATAATAACCTCGCTCATTGTTCTTTTGATGAGCGTATATGCAATAGCTGTAAAATACTTGGACGAAAAATATCACTATGAATATTTTGCGGATAAAACTTTGATTGATTTTCCGCTCATATTAATTAGCATATATTTAATTGCGGCGATTTTACTTATTATATCGATTTTTCAAAATAAAGGCGCGTCGAAAACAACGCTCGCACTCAAAATCCTTGTTGTTGTATTTATAATTTTTTCAACGCCGACAGTTATTAAACATTCAAGTAGAGTTTATCATATAAAAGCTGGAATAAAACTCTTTGTCGACCCGGATTATCCTTTTGAAAGATGATGCAGTTAACTGAAAAAATTGAAATTTATTCAAATAAAAAGCCTAACGAACGATGTTAGACTTTTTTTATTGCATATTTATTTTAGCTCCGTATTAAACACGGTGAAACTTCGCGCCTTTTTTATGCCGACGCCATATTTTGATTTATAGATTTTGTAGACTTTTAAACTTTTTCCGTCTTTATCAAAAAATTCGAAGTCGCCGATTTTGTCGCCGATTTCAAGATCTTTATCTGATGTTTTATAACAGGAAAGAGATGAGAACGGCTTTTCAAATCTTTCGTTCGTCTCGCGATTTACGATGTATTCGGTTCTTCCTATTGTATTGATAACATTTCTCGCCGGAACGTCGTATGTATAACGCTTGTAGATTGAAATGCATGAAAAAAAGATGTATATATAAAATATGACTTTTTTAACGGTTTCTTTTTTTATGAGTTCGGGCTCTTCAATTTTGTAATTTTGTTCCATGGTTTTCTCCTTTGTTTTATAAGTGTGGTTTTTACTCTCGTCTATATATTATATACCCAATATGATAACCCAAGAAAACAAAAAAGTCTAACACTGCGCTAGACTTTTTATTTGAATTAAACCTATTTCAAAAACGAGAGATACCACTCGTCAAATTCGGCTCTTGATTTTGTATGATATAGTTGGTTTAGGATAAATAAAATCGAGTCGGTGTCGGAGCTTTCGTTTTCTTTAAGCTCGATGATTTTGATTTCGTTTTCGTAAACTCTGTAGAGTGTGAGAGCGGCGCTCGTGTGCTTGTTGGCTTCGATGCCTTGAAGTTCGTTGTACATTTCCTTGATGTCCGAAGTGTTGTCTTTTACGATGTAGACGAAATTTTGGTCGAACAGGAGTTTTGTTTTGTTGTCCTTTTTAAATCTGTCGATCGTGGTTTGGTCGAGAGATATGACATTGTATTTGCTGGAGTCAAATTTGCCGTTGTAGAAGTCGTTCGGTTGTATTGTGTCCGGCTCGAGTTCTTTAAAGGCATCTTTTTTCCCCGCCATATTCAGAACTTTGAGATTCAGATTTTTCAAAAGGCTTTTGTCTGTCGATTTTTGATCTGTGTTGTTTGAGCAGCCCACAGCAAAAATACATATTGTTATTAGGAAATATTTTAAAAATTTTTTCATTTTATTCCTCTTTTAAAATTAGAGTCGTAGCAAAAAGCTACGACTTTGTTGTTCTATAATCGCTCTTGACTAATCGCGAAATTTATAGATTGTTATTTAAGTGGTTTACGAAGTCCTGTATATTTGTGACCATCGTTTTTACTTCGAGAGTTCCTCTGTCCGAGAGTTTGTTTACGCTGAACTCTTGAAGGTCGATTGAGTAGATGAATACAGGTCTGATTTCTCCGTCAAATTCGTTGTATGAAGGAGTCATATTTCCGGATGCGATTGTGTGAAGAACGGTTGAAAGGCAAATAAGCATTCCCGTTTTTCTCGTGTGTTTACGCATTTTGTCCTGCGCTTCATAGACGTTGTCTACTGTGTCAGGAAGTGTGTACGGGTCTCTTATAGAGCCTGCGAGCACATAGTCTTTGTTTTCTTTTACGAGTGCGTGCATGATGCCGCCTTCTTTAACAATGCCTTGTTCAACAGCTTCTTTTATTGAGCCGGCTTCTCTGATTATTGAAATCAAATCGTATTTTTGCATGTCAAACGATCTTTCGCTTGTTTCGTCAAATGCGTCCATTGCCATATCGATTGATGCAAATGAATCACCTACCAAAATAGCGTCGACATATCCTTTTCTTACGAGACTTGCAAAAGCTCTTTTTGCTTCAGGGTCTGTAACAAGACTCGGCCCGATTACCCATGTGATTTTTTCGCCGACACTCTTTACATATTTCATTATTTCATAGAGTTCGTCGTAGTCTTTTGAGAAAGCTGTTTCACGTGAACGACCGGTTCTGAAAGCGAATGTGTCTCCGGATGCACCCGCTTGAGCAAATCCGTGTGTGTACATATAGATTCCTTCACTTGCATCTTCGGTTCTTCCGACAACAACTTTGTCGCCTTTCTTAAGATTTCTGAATTCTACAATTTCAACTTTTGTAGGAGATTTTATTACAGGAACTGTGTCCATTCTGCTTTCAACAGCAAGAACCCAATTTCCGTCTATTTTGAAGTATTCAGGATAAATTGAAAGAGCATGATAATTTCTTGGTGCAACTCCGTCAAGAGGAGCTTCTTCCCATTTACAATCCGGCGCATTTTTTAGAAAGTCTTGATTAAAATCCGGTTCGACGTATTTGTTTAGTGTGAAACTCATTATCTTGTCCTCCCTTCACCATCAAATTTTATTAAATTATTTCTTGCGTTTACGCAGAAGTCTTGAACATTTGTAACGATTGAATCCACGAGGAATCCTTGTCTTTCGTCAATGACCGAGTTTGTTGCATAGTCCGTGATGTCGATTGAGAAAACAGGTGTTCCGTAGATTTTTCCTTCTTTCACACGATAGCTTGGAGCAACTTGTGTTGCACTGACCGAGTGGAGAAGCGTTGCAAGTGTGATTATCAAATCGAAATCTTCGAGTGACTCTCTCATTTTGTGTAGCCCTTCGTGAACGTTGTGGAAAACTTCAGGAAGCGGTCCGTCGTCTCTGATTGAGCCGCAAAGCACTATTGGAATATCGTTTTCGATAAGATTTTTTATAAAGCCGTCTTTTACTTTGCCCGTTTCGACAAATTCTTTAAGGCTGCCGTAGTGTCTGGCTTCGTTTATAAGGTCCAAATGGTTGTAGTGACCGTTTGGAACACTTTCTTGTGTGTAGATGTTTTGACCGAGTGCGGTGTTTAAGAATCCGCCTTCAAGGTCGTGGGTTGTCATTGCATTTCCTGCGAGCAACAGTTGAACATATCCCGCATTAACCAAATCTGAAAGAGCAAGTCTTGTGTCGTAGTCGAAAACAACTGCAGGTCCGAGCACCCAAGCGATTTTTCCGCCTTTTTCTTTAACTTCACTCATAAGGCTGAACAATTTTTTGTATGTTTCAGCGGATGAAGCGTACATCGGATTTTTGTGTTTCAAATTAAAAGCATCAAAAATTTCCGTGTCTCTAAAAATTCCGTATTTTTGATCGCTCTTGTCGGCAATCAAAACTTGGTCGCCTTTTTTAATATAATTCGGATCTCTAACAATTAAATCGCCATCGCATTTAACAATGACACCTTTGATTTCGTGGTTTTTCGGTAATATCATTTTGCCGTCAACTTTAATATATTCAACAAACGGTGTTGAAAGATATGCACCGACAGGCATAATAGAATCTTCTTTAGCCTCAGCAAATTTTGCTTCATTGATATTTTTGATTTCATCTTCTGTGAATTCTCTTATGTCTGAAATAGGAAAATTATATTTCAATTCAATCCCTCCTTACTTTATATTGTACATTATTTTATCGAAAAAATCTACCCCAAAGCGGGGGACTTATATATAAAAAACAAATGTGATATAATATATTTATTAATTGTTTTGGAGGAAGTATGGACACAGCGCTTTTACTTATTTTAATTATAAATATATTCACTTTTGCGGTTTATGCATGGGACAAGTATGCAGCGATAAGGGGAATGTACAGAGTGAGTGAAAAAAATCTTTTGAGTCTTGCGTTTTTCTTCGGCGCTGCCGGGGCGCTCCTTTCGATGAAAATTTTTCACCACAAAACGCAAAAGCCGGTCTTTGTACTTCTCGTACCGATTGTGTTTGTATTTCAACTTGTTATTGTACTCGTTTATATGTACAAAGTTGGTTATGGATATTAAAAACTGATTTTATAGAGGGGGTTCTATGGGAAAGAACAACTACGAAAATGCTAAATATTGGGCGATGCTCGTGAGCGTTTTTCTGATGATTTCAAAAGTGATGGGATTTTTCAGAGATGTTTTGACGGCGCGTTCTTTCGGTGCGGGTCATGAATCCGACGCATATTTCACGGCGATGAGCGGAATCATCATTGTCATCGGCGCACTCGGCGCGGGTCTTCAAACCACACTTGTGCCGATTTTTTCGGATATAAAGAAAAACCACGGTCGCGAAGGAAAAAATAAATATTTCAGCACTATTTTAAGCGTCACACTTCTTGTGATGACGATAATAACTGTCTTGATGTTTGCACTTGCGGGACCGTTTGCAAGGATTCTTGCAATCGGCTACGAAGGCGAGATGCACGATTTGATTGTGTTTTTAATAAGGCAGGGTCTCCCGATAGGGATTTTTTTGGGCATCACATATGTTTCAAATGCATATCTTCAAAGCGACGAGGTCTACGGACCGCACGCTTTGATGGGGATACCGTACAATCTTATTTTTATAACCTATCTTTTGGTTGCAAAAAAACCGACGGTTATCGGACTTATGAATGTGACGATGCTCGCATCGGCATCGCAATTTTTGATACAGCTTCCGGCGCTTCGAAGCAGAAAACTGCGCTTTAAATTCGAATTAAATTTTCGCGATGAATATTTAAAACGCACATTGATTTTGGTTGTGCCTATAATTATTTCAAGCACAGTTAGCCAAATAAATATTATGATCGACAAAACTCTCGCGTCAACTTTGACCGAAGGGGCGATTTCCGCGCTCAACTATGCAAACAAGGTGAACACTCTTGTTGTTAGCGTATTTGTCGTTGCAATCACGACGGTTGTCTTCCCGAAACTCACAAATGCGGTTTTAAAAAGGGATGTAAAGGAAACGGGCGCGCTTTTTTCATCGAGTGTAAATCTTGTGCAGCTTGTGACGATTCCTGCGGCAATCGGACTCATTGTTTTAAATCGCCCGATTATAAGCATACTCTTTCAAAGGGGAGCGTTCGACGAAAAGGCGACAATCCTCACGAGCGGTGCGCTGCTTTTTTATGCGCCGGGTCTTATCGGACAGTCCCTAAGAATGTGTTTTGAAAATATGTTCTATTCATATCAACAGACGAAAATTCCGATGTACACCGGTTTTCTCACCGTTATATTGAATGTTATTTTCAATTTCATTTTAATTAAACCGATGGGACACCGTGGTCTTGCGCTTGCGACGTCGCTTTCGATGCTCATAACAAGTATAATAATGTATTTTATTATAAGAAAAATGGTCAAGTTCAACGAAAAGGAAACCATAATAACATTTTTAAAAATTCTTCTTAGCGGAATTTTGATGGGCGTTGCAACACACTTTATGTGGAAGGCGTTCACGCCTTTAATGACGTCGAGAATGAAAGAAGTTTTGTTTTTATTTGTGACGATTTTTATTGCGATTGTAATTTATCTTCTTGCAACAATGCTTTTCGGAATTAAAGACACGAGAACTCTCGTTCAGACAGTAAAAAGGAAATTCGGTAGAAAAAATGCGTAGAATATTTATATATATAATTGCCGCTTTCGTCGTTGTTTTTTCTCTCTTTTTAATTTTCAGAGAAAAAGAAGAGCCGGCTTACAAGCCGATTGTTTTGGACAGCGATAGAGGCGTAGAAAAAGAAATAAACAATCCGATGGATTATAAACTTGACGGAGTGAGCATTGACGACAGATTTGACGGTGAGTACGAAATGCAAAACAGTCTCGACGGCTATGTGAAAAATTTGGGCGAGTCTTCGAAGATAAATGAAAACGCGAAAAAGCTCCTCGAAAATCGCGCGCATGTCGAAGACACTATGCTAAAACTTGCGTCGAACAGAGTTGATGCAATAAATTTTGTCTTCTACAAAGACGAATACAAGGACAGATATGTCGAAAGCCACACCGAAAGCTATCCGCTCGCTCGAAAAGTGCCGCTTTTTATACAGTGGGACCCGAGATGGGGCTACAAAATGTACGAGGACTATTTTGCAATCATCGGTTGCGGACCGACTTCGGTTGCGATGATTTTAAACGCATACGGCGAAAAGAAAACGCCGATTGATATGATGGAAGAAATGGTTGCAAACGGTGCATACTTGAAAGATTTGGGCACAAGTTGGGACGGAATCAAGAAAACTCTTCGAGATCATGGCATGAATGTTTCGGAAATTCCTTTGGGCGAGAGAAAATTTATAAATGTTTTAAATGAGGGAAACCAAATTCTCCTTTCGATGAGAGAGGGGAAATTCACAACCGGCGGCCACTATATGGTCTTGGTCGGCGTGACGGAGGACGGAAAGTTTTTATTAAACGACCCGAACTCCGTGAGATACTCCGTGAAAACTTGGGACTATAGCGAACTTCAAAACGAAATAAAGGGTTGTTGGAGCGTCGGAAAATAATTTGATTTAATCCGCAGGGGGGATACACTTCTGCGGATTTTTTGTGCGAGTTTTGGGCGCAGCTCTGTGAGTATGTATGTGTATGAATGCGTGTGAATATGTGTACGCATATGTGTGTATGCGTGTGAATGCATGCGAATATGTGTATATAAAGTTTTGTGTGAATAGCTATATAAAACAAAATGCAATTTTCCAATTTTAAACAAAAAAATAAGGAGCAAAGCCCCTTATTTATAAACTATGCGTCGCTTCTTGCAAAACCGTTTTTCATCTTGCAACTTGCGGTGTATAAAACTTTTGCCAAAAGATCGTCGGTTTCAACTTTAAGTTTGTCGGCGATTTTTTGATTTGCTTTTTCGAGGAATTCTTGAACATCAGCCGGCTTCTTTTCGAGGAAAGCTTCGTCGGTTTCAGTCAAAATTCTTGCGGTAACGCTGCCCGCTTTTTGTTGATAGCGTTCGATGTGCGAACTTGTGTCGGCATAGTGTGCATCTGCAAGTGCTGCAACGATACGATTTGTCCAATAGAAATCATCAGTTGTCGGCTCGCCCGTCGTGTTCTTCAAATATGCCGGCGTGTCGTTTACATTTGAATAGAACGGAACAACCGCATTAAACACATTGCAGCCGAGGCTCAACCATTCAACGGACTTGATTTCGTCAGGCATATAAGGTCTGATTTGAACAAGACCCATAACATTGTTTCTGTTAATGCCGATAGGTCTGAATTTATTTCTTTGACGTTCGTCGCCATGTTTTCCATAGCAATCGTAATCGGTTCCTTGATAGTGGTGTGAAAGTGCATACTTGATGTCTTCGACAGTAATCTTCTTTTCCGGGACAAGCATCCAAGGGATGTCGTCGCTTTCAGGTCTGAAGTCAGCGTCAATTCCGTCCCAATAATATGAATTCGGATTGAAATATCTCATCAAAATCCATGCGCGCGGAGTATTGTATGTGTGGTCGGAGTCGGAGTGTGAACCGTATGCATCGCGAGGATTGATTTGTCCGTCAATGCTCAAATCGAGGTGATACTTTTCGGTGAAATCCTTCAAAGCCTTCGAGCACATAAACTCATTTTGTTCGCCGTAAGCGTCTTCGAAATCGAAGTGGTCGAGACCGAGTTGGTTCGGCATAATTACATAGTGATCGTCCGGCACTCTTCTTGCCATCCAATTGTGTCCGCCGATAGTTTCGAGCCACCAAATTTCATTTTCATCTTGAAAAGCAATTCCGTTCATTTCATAAGTTCCGTACTTTTCAAGAAGTGCGCCGAGTCTTTCAACACCTTCTCTTGCGGAGTTGATGTATGGAAGAGTGATTGTAACCATATCTTCTTCGCCGATTCCACCGAAAGCTTCTTCGACATAACCGTCTTCGCCCGGTTTTCCGACAGCCTTTACATATTCTACAAGCGGATCCGCCGCAAGCACTCTTTCATTTGTTGTGAGCGTTTCGGTTGCAGTCATCGAAACATTCTTTTCGTTGACGCCGAAAGCACCCCAAATTCCTTCGTCCTTTACCGCATTCGGCATACATGTATATCTCATCGGATTGTCCGGCAAATCAATTTCAACTTTTGAAATCACTGATTTATATTTCTTCGGTTGTTCGTCAGGTTTAACAACCACGAACTTCTTCGGAGTGAATTGACCGCTCGGTGAATCTTCATTTCTTGCTACGAGAGTTGAACCGTCGTAGCTTGCATTTTTACCTACTAAAATTGTTGTACAAGCCATAATAATCTTCCTTTCTTTTATTCATTCATATTTTATTATACCCAAATTGGAAAAAGATATTTAAATATATTGCATGATAAAAATTAAATTTATGATTAATTATTAAAAAATTCTTGACAATAAATACATTTGTGTTATAATTAGATTATACGATAAAGTCGAGTATAAGATAAAGCCGATTGTAAAAAAAATTTTTATTAAAATGTTTTTACGTTAAATTACAATTGGTATTAATATCTATATAATATTTTTAGATTTCGGGAGGGAAAAATATGAAAGTATTGAGAAGTGGAAGAAAAATTAGCGGAGGCAGACTCTTTGGATGCAGATATGTAGACCCAATTGATTATTGCCCAAAATGGCAAGGGGGAGATTGTACTTTAGGATGCAGAACCTATCTTTTTTGTGACACAACGCATATATCTTATTCACCGTGTCCGGAAGTTGTGAATAATTTCAAAAAAAGAAATGGTGAATAAAAAGGATGGATTGAAGAAATTATATACTAACTTTAAATTTGTAAAAAATATATTAGATATAAATTATAAGTATGTATATATAATTCAAATATATAAAATAATTGAATCATTATTTGTTCTTTTAAATTTGTTTTTTATTAAGTTCATTATAAGCTTTATTATG
The DNA here is from genome assembly GCF_034180565.1 of Ezakiella sp. Classification (NCBI taxonomy): domain Bacteria; kingdom Bacillati; phylum Bacillota; class Tissierellia; genus Ezakiella; species Ezakiella sp. Next base: position 45,158 of record NZ_JAXFOB010000034.1, read on the forward strand.
CAAAAAAATTTTAATAAGATAATAGTGCTTCTAATATTTTATTTTATAATAGATTGGCTCCATGACTTTATTTTGAGCTATTGTTATGAAGTTTTGTTTCCAAAATATAACTCAAAAATAAAGTTAGATTTTAATATTTCTATTTATAAAAAACATAAGAATAATAAAATTGAAAAAGTACAGAGTAATGAATATATGGATGAGTATTACTTTTGTTTATTTAAAGGTCCAGATTCAATAGTATTCTTTATTGACGCTATAACAGAGTGGATTTCATCATTTATTAAATTGTTGAATTTATCTATTATTTTAGTCAATTATAAGTTTGTATATATATTATTTCCATTGATAACAAATATATTGTTCTATATTTCCAATAAAAAGAATAGTATATTGGATTTTGACATGATGAATGCTACAATTCCAGAATATAGGGATATTGAGTATTATAATAGGATATTTTATAATAAAGAATATAATAGAGATATTAGATTTTATAATACTAACAAAATATTTAAAAAAATAAAAGAGTCATTGAATGAATTGGTAAGTAAAATAAGAATATACGGAATTAGAAAAGTTTCGATAAAGAATCTGTATTCTTTTTTTATAAATTGTTCTAATTATATTTTTCTAGGAATGTTATGTTTCCATACATTACATTCTAGTAATATTTCCGATTTTTATATTGTTTTTTCTTCTGTAAACATGCTAAATGATGAATTTAGATTACTATCATCTAATATTGTTAATTTATATAGAAATAGCATGGAAATAGATAAAATAAAAAATTTTATTAGTGAATCAGAAAAATCTTGTTCAGATAAAAGAAACAATACTGAACATAATATAAAATCTAATTATTTGATTGATTCAAAAGATTTAAAGGTTGGATATAAGAATGGATTCTGCAATAAAATATCAAATTTAAAAATTGGCTTAGATGAAAAGATTGTTTTATTTAAAGGTAAAAATGGAGTGGGAAAGACAACTCTATTAGATACATTATGTGGAATTAATGATTCCTTAGAGGGAGAAATATTTATTTTTGGGAAAAGTATAAACTCATATTCAAAGGATGATATTAGGGATTTAATCAGTATTTTTCTACAAGATTCAAAAATGTATGAAATTTCATTATTAGAGAATATTACTGTTTCTTCAAATAGTGATGTAACTGATTTAAATAGAATACGAAACTTATTTAAAATATTTAAAATGGATAAAATAATTGATCTAGATAAAGACTTAGATAGAAAATTTAATTATTCATATAATGGTAACAGTTTTAACTTTTCAAATGGTGAGTTGCAGAAAATATTATTAATAAGGACTTTTTATTGTAATTCAAAAATATATATACTTGACGAACCTTGTAATCATTTAGATACTAATACCAGATTTATTCTAAAAGATTATATAATAGAATTATCTAAAAATAGCTATATATTTTTGGTTTCTCATGATGAGTTTTTTGACGATATTGCAAATAAAATTATATATTTGGGGGAATAAGCATGAAAGAAAGCTTTTATAATTTTGAATTTGAGAATAATGGAAAATATTTAATTTATAATTCAATTTCGGGAGGAGTAATTGAGCTAAACAAGAGTGAATATGATATATTTAAAAATCAACTAAATGAACCAGAGAACAAAGATTTTAAGAATTCATTGTACGAACAGGGAATAGTAGTTGAAAATAATATAGATGAAAAAGATAGATTTATGTCTCTTTTGAAATTAAGTAAATATTCTATGGATCAAGTTTCAATAGTCATAGCACCATATTTAGGGTGTAATTTTTCTTGCGTATATTGCTATGAAAAGGGAAACATGAATAATCATAAAATTAGTATAGAAACACTTAACAAAATATATGAATATATAGATTATTTAAGTGATAATTCTAAAAAATTGTATATTGCATGGACTGGTGGAGAACCACTTATGGCATACAATGAAGTACTATACTTATCAGGTAAAATTTACGAATTGTGTCGCACAAAAAAAGTAGACTATAACGGTTATATAGTAACCAACGGTTCACTTTTAAATAAAACAATTGCAAAAAGCTTAAGTAACGTTGGGGTTAATTCTGTACAAATAACAATTGATGGCTTAGAAGAAACTCATAATAAGAATCGACCATTTAATTCTGGAGAAGGGTCATTTGCTACTATTATAGAAAATATTAAGTCTGTTTATGATGATTTTGAGAGAATAGATATACGTGTTAATATTGACAAATCTCACGAATCAGATATAATGGAATTAAAGGATATTTTTAAAGAATTTGATAGAGAAAATAAAATAAAAATTTATATTAGTAAAATTGAAAATGTAAATAATGTTAAATACAATGATAGAGTATACTCTAATGAAGAGTTTAAAGAATTGCAGTTAAATTCTGTTAAAAAAGGAGATTTTAATTTATTAAATCTAATATTTCCGGATACTAAGATTAGGTATTGTAT
>NZ_JAXFOB010000012.1:0-2915 GCF_034180565.1 Ezakiella sp.
GCCCGCTTTTACTTGCGACAATATATCATCTGTTACATATCCGATTATTGCACCCTCGGGAATTACATTTGTCATTGAATCGCCATAGGTTTTAACGAACTCAAGGTCTTTTCTTCCTTTATACTTGCCGACAAACTCGTCGGGCAGTTGTATTTTATCCGCTGTGGCGTAGTATGTTGAATCCGCCGACATTCCTGCGGCTGCAAAGTCGGGGCAAAGTACATAGTTGTTGAGAGGTTTTTGCTCTCTTTCCGAATATACACTTGTCAAGCCTAACAGATAATTCATATCTATATTGAAAGCTTTCGAGTATAAGATGATATTTGATAAAGACGGTTCGTGAGTTCCTTTCTCCCAATTAAATACCATTGATTTGCTTATGCCCGTTTCTGAAACGCTCCCGAGTTTATTTCCCATTTCTTCAAGAGTTAATCCGTGTTCAGTTCTTATCATTTTCAGTTTTTCAGAAATTTTCATTTTCTCATCTCCTTTTTTATATAACCCGTTTCAGATTAATAACTTGTCTATATATCATTATACCCCTTTTAAAAGAAAAAATCATCACTTTTTTATATGAAATTGTCTTTTTTTATATTTTTTTATAAAAAAACGCACAAAAAGTATTGACAATAGAATTAAGATGTGTTAAGATATAGTTGTTCGGGAAACCGAATCTGAACTTTAACAATTAAAAAGAGAGGTGATTTTTTGGAAAAACCATACAATAAGCTTAAAGGTGCTTTAGTGGCTAAAGGGGTAAAGGTCAAGGACGTGGCTGTTTTGCTTGACGTTACACCTGCAACAGTATCTAATAAGCTAAACAGAAAAAATGGAGCGGATTTTAAAATGGAAGAAGCTTATAAGATTTGTAATAAGTGGAACTTAAATCCGAATACTATTTTTTTTGACGATTAAGTTCTATGTGTAGAACAGGGCGATGGAGTAACGTTTCGTGACCCCATCGAGAAATGGCTTAATATGCACGAGAGCAAAGAGGGAGTCGCGTTTAACGACACCCTTTGCATAAAGAGAGTTGAAATTTAAAGGCACGAGTATGGAGTCGCGTTTCACGACCCCATAGCAAAATTAAAAGAGGAGGCAATAGTATGGATGACGATATTAGACTTGTTGAGATTGATTCACCGATTGGGATTTCGGTTGCTGAAGCTTGCAAGTATTTAACAAAGGAAACAAAAAACGGAAGAATTGAGAAGATGACACCTGCAATGTTACAAGCGGGATTGAAACAAGGCGTATTTCCATTCGGAGCGGGATACAAGGGAACGGGCGATGTATATTACTTTTACATCCACAGAAAGTTGTTTTTCGAGTTTTTGAAAGGCAATTTACCGTTCGGAGCATACGGCAGAGCGGTTTTCGGGAAATAGTTTTGAGAATTGCTAGAGTGATAACATTAGTTGTCATACGGGAATAGGAGAAACTTTTATTTAAGAAAATTCATAAAGACGAAGTTGAGAACGAGAAAAAGCAAAGAGAAAAAAAGAAAAAGAGAAGAAAAATTGAATGCAGAAGAAAGCAAAAAAATGAACAGGATAATTGAGAGAGAAAAGGATTGTTATTGCGAAACTTGCGATAAGTATTTTCATCATCTAGGAATTGCAAGGCATAGAGCAATGCACAGAGATAGAAAAGAGAATTGCGTTATAAGTTATAGCGATTACAGTACCGTTCTTCATAAATTTAAAAAAGGGGCGGAAGATGAAAAATAAGAGATTCAAGGTCAGTTTATATTTCGTTAGAAGTATAGAAGATGTAGAAGAATTTACGGTAGAAGCGAAAGACGAAAAATCGGCGTTTGAAAAGACGAAGAAATTAAGTTCTTTATGCGGCGATTCAGACTATACGCTTAATGATTACGAGATAAGAGAAACCGCAGAGAGCGACGATGTAGGTATTTGGGCGTACGAGCCTAAAGAAAGTTAGAGGTAGTGTAACTGTTAAAAGTAACTTATAAAAATTATAAAGATGAAAAAAGTAATAAAGTCAATAAAAGTAAGATTAAATCCAAACAATAGACAATCCACTAAGTTGTTGCAATATGCAGGATGTGCAAGATTTGCCTATAATTGGGCTATTGCAAGAGAACAAGAGAATTATAAGCAAGGAAACAAATTTTTATCAGATAGTGAATTACGAAAAGAATTTACACAGTTAAAGAAACTACAAAAATATAAATGGCTGAATGAAACAAGTAACAATGTAACAAAACAAGCTATTAAAGACGCATGTAATGCTTATAAGAGTTTTTTTAAAGGACAATGCAAGTATCCTAAATTTAAGAGTAAGAAACGCTCTACTCCATCTTTTTATCAAGATAATCTTAAAATACGATTTACAGATACTCATGTGAAAGTCGAAAAATTTTCAATGAGTCAAAAACAGAATAAACAAAAATTAAATTGGATTAAACTTTGTGAAAAGGGAAGAATACCAACTAACTGTAAATACATGAATCCACGTTTTACTTATGACGGACTATATTGGTATGTATCAGTTGGGATTGAAGTTGATGACAATACTGAACTTCCATTAAATGAGGGTATTGGGATTGATTTAGGCATCAAGGATTTAGCAATTTGTTCTGACGGGAATATTTATAAAAACATAAATAAAACACAAAGAGTAAAGAAATTAGAAAAAAGAAAACGCAGGTTACAGCGTTCCATATCAAGAAAGTATGAGAAAAACAAGAAGGGAGGAAGTTACTGCAAAACAAGTAACATTATAAAAAAGGAAATAAAAGTTTTAAAAACAACGAAACGATTAACGGATATTCGTCAGAACTACTTACATCAAACAACATCTGAAATCGTAAAACGAAAACCAAGTTTTATTTGTATTGAAGATTTAAATGTAAGTGGAATGGTGAAAAACAAACATTTATCTAAAGCGAT
>NZ_JAXFOB010000015.1:0-19474 GCF_034180565.1 Ezakiella sp.
TATTTGAGTATATTGAAGGCTTTTACAATATTAGGCGCCCTCATTCAGCTAACAATATGCTTTCACCGTCTGAGAAGGAAGAGGCTTATAAATCGAGGTAGATTTTTTGTTTTTTATGTCTACTTTTTTGGGGACTATCCAGACCTTTTTCTCTGTATTTTTCATACCATTCAGTTACTGTTGTTTTTCCTGCGTTTATTTCTTTTCCAATTTCTTCGAATGATTTTTTTCCTTTTTCGTATTCTTTACAAGCTTTAATTTTTGTTTCTAAGTCAAATTTAATTTTACACATTTCTTCTCCTTTTTTGGGTTTTTAATTAATTAGACTGTCCACTTTAGATGTATCATAACATTACATTGCGACGCATGATATAGAAGTGGAAACACAATTATTATCTTTGTAGTTGTATAACTTTTATACGATTCAAATGTGGGATACATATTTTATTTACACAACGTTGTTGGTGGGGTTGTACGTAATATAAACGGCATATATGGCGCCATGATTCACAGAACCCGTCGCTACGTTTTAGGTAACACATTCTGGATATAAAATTTATAAATAAGTTTTATTTTTACAATTGCAGTTATTTTGTGGAATTTATTATATAAACTATTGATATTGTCGATGATATGTGATAAAATAGTTGATAGGTAATTTTAGGAACGGAGGTGATTTGTTTTGACAACGGCATTGTATGTAATCGTTTTTTTAAGTTCATTAGCATTAATCGGACTTATGATGATTCAAGAAGGAAGCGACCAAAGCAGTGTGCTTATGGGAGTTGCTCCTGAAGCACTTTGGGGAAGAAATAAGTCAGTATCAAGAGAAGCGACTTTGAAGAGAATCACAGTTATTGCAGCTGTATTATTCTTTGTTTCAACATTATTATTAGCAGCATTAAGCTAGGAGGAAGAAATGGAAAATGTTTTAATTGCCGGAGTCGTTATCGGACTTTTGGCACTTGTTTTTGCTTTTATCAAAGCATCATTTATTAAAAAGCAATCTGCAGGAAATGCAAGAATGGTTGAAATTTCAACTTATATTCACGAAGGTGCGATGGCATTTTTGAAACGTGAATACAGATCCCTTGCATTTTTCGTTGCAGCATTATTTGTAATTTTAGGATTTGTTATCAATTGGACAACAGCAATTTGTTTTATTGTCGGAGCTATTTTCTCAATTATTGCCGGTTATGTCGGTATGAGAGTTGCTACTATGGCAAATGTAAGAACTGCAAATGCAGCTCATGAAAGCGGTATGCCGAAGGCTTTGAATGTAGCTTTTGCAGGCGGTACTGTTATGGGTATGTGCGTTGTAGGTCTTGGACTTCTTGGTGTTGCAGGAGCTTATTTGATTTTCGGAGATACTGAAATTATCACAGGTTTCGGTCTCGGTGCTTCATCAATTGCGCTTTTCGCAAGAGTTGGCGGCGGTATTTATACAAAGGCTGCTGACGTTGGAGCTGACCTTGTAGGTAAGGTTGAAGCAGGTATTCCTGAAGACGACCCGAGAAACCCGGCTGTTATCGCCGACAACGTCGGAGACAATGTCGGAGACGTTGCAGGTATGGGAGCTGACCTTTTCGAAAGTTATGTAGGTGCTATTATTTCTGCATTTACACTCGGCGCTCTCGCTTATGGAGATAAGGGTATTTATTTTGTAGCTGTTATTTCAGCAATCGGAATTTTATCATCAATTATCGGTACTTTCTTCGTAAGAGGCGGCAACAATGATCCGCAAAAGGCTCTTAATACAGGAACTCTTGTAGGTTCAATTATCACAGTTGTTTGCTCATTCTTCCTTTCAAGATATTTCTTTGACGGAAGTGCAAAGCCGTTTATTGCAATTGTTTCAGGTCTCGTTGTAGGTCTTATTATTGCAAAGATTACAGAAATTTATACATCAGACAGTCACAAGCCGGTTCAAAAGATTGCAGAAGAATCCGAAACAGGAGCTGCAACAAATATTATTTCCGGTCTTTCAGTTGGTATGATGAGTACAGCTGTTCCTATTATTGTTATTGCAATCGGTATCGTTGTGAGTTATTTCCTTGCAGGTGGAAGTGAAGAAGCAGTTTTCGGTCTTTACGGTATTTCACTTGCAGCTATCGGAATGCTTTCAAACAGCGGTATGACTATTGCTGTTGACGCATATGGCCCAATCGCTGACAACGCAGGCGGTATCGCAGAAATGTGCGAACTCCCTGAAAATGTTAGAGAAATTACAGATACTTTGGACTCAGTAGGTAACACAACTGCTGCAGTTGGTAAAGGATTTGCTATTGGAAGTGCTGCTTTGACAGCTCTCGCACTTTTCTCAAGCTATACACAAGCTGTAAGTTTGTCTTCAATCGACCTTACAAAGCCGACAACAATTGCCGGTCTCTTTATCGGTGGTATGCTTCCGTTCCTCTTCAGTGCTCTTACAATGGACGCTGTAGGAAAGGCTGCAAATCAAATGATTGAAGAAGTTAGACGTCAATTCAAGGAAATTCCTGGAATTATGGAAGGAAAAGCAAAACCTGAATACGACAAATGTGTTGAAATTTCAACAGGCGCTGCATTAAAAGAAATGATTGTTCCGGGACTTATGGCAGTTCTTTGCCCGGTTCTCGTTGGAATTTTACTTGGAACTGAAGCACTCGGCGGTCTTTTAGCCGGTGGTCTTGTAACCGGTGTTCTCATGGCTATCTTCATGAGTAACGCAGGTGGTGCATGGGACAACGCAAAGAAATATATCGAAGGCGGCGCTCATGGCGGAAAGGGCTCAAATGCTCACAAGGCTGCTGTTACAGGAGACACTGTCGGTGACCCGTTCAAAGATACTTCAGGACCGTCACTAAACATTCTTATCAAACTCATGACTATCGTAAGTCTTGTATTTGCAAGTTTGTTCCTAAACTTCAACGGCGGTTCAGGATTATTGTTCTAATATAAGGAGCTGACCGGAGGCTGATTGTTCCTTACAGTCAGCCCTGTCGGCTCTTATTTTATAGTGGTGATTATGATGAAAATTGACATTGATGGACTTCAACTTAATTATTTGGAAGAGGGCTCACTTGAGAAGAAGACTGTTCTTATCGTTCACGGTTGGGGCGCGAATATAAAGACCGTTATGCCGATTGTGAATATTTTAAAACACGATTTTCATGTGGTTGCGCTCGATTTGCCGGCTCATGGAGAGAGCGATGTTCCGACAGAGGTTTTTGGAACGGCGGATTTCGCAGATGTGATTTCAAAGTTTATGGAAAGGCTTTCTATAACGAATTGTTATTATATCGGGCACTCTTTCGGCGGCAAGTGCGGCATCTATCTTGCCGGACACAATCATCCGTCAATTGAAAGGTTGGTGCTTGTGGACGCGTCGGGCATAAAGCCTGAGCTAACAAGCAAGACCAAGTTCAAGGTGAAGATTTTCAAACTCATGAAAGCCATTTACATAAAGTTATTTGGCAAGGAAAATATAGACAAGTTTTACAAGCGTTTCGGCTCTTCCGACTACAAGGCGGCAGACGGAATTGTGAGAAATATTTTGGTTAAGGTTGTGAACGAAGATTTGACACAACTTCTTTCAAACATCGGAGTTCCGACTCTTCTTGTTTGGGGCGAGAGAGACGGCGACACGCCTCTTTATATGGCGGAGATTATGAATGAAAAGATTCGAGATTCAAAGCTTGTCGTTCTTGACGGCGGGCATTATTCATATCTTGACGACTCGATAAATTTTAAAAAGGCTGTTTTGGACTTTTTGTCCTAGTGGAGGTAAAAATGGAAATTCTTGAATTGGTACTTTTGTGTTTGGTGGGCGCTTTGGGACTTATGCTTATGTACATTCGCTCCAACTATTTTATTCATATGGCGCAACAAATCGGATATATTTCAAAGGAATATCGCGATTGGATAAATAACCATCCGGGCCGCGCTTTCACATTTAAAAAGAGCAAGGACGAGTTTAAAAAGCCGCTTGTTTACACTCCGCGTGTTAAGAGACTGATATTCACTCAAATGCTTTTGAACTTTTTGATTATTGCACTCTTTGTGGTGTTTTATTTTATAAGAAAACCGGACGGCATAACTTTTTATTTGCTGTTGTTGGCACTTATTTTTGTGGAAATCGCCATGTTTTTCTATCAAAATGCAATCACATATTTTGCGCTCAATGTGAACAGACCGATTGAGGCGATGATTCACAGGAAGTTTTACAAACAGGCGCAATCGAAGATTAAGAATTTTAAGAAAAACGGACTCACAGTCGTCGGAATCACCGGCTCATATGGAAAGACTTCGACGAAGATGATTTTATATAATATTTTAAAGGATTATATTCTGACATACACGAGCCCTGAGAGTTTTAACACTCCGATGGGGCTTTCGAAAGTGATAAATAATGAGCTCGACGAATCTGCGCGCGTTTTTATTGCAGAGATGGGTGCGAGATATGTAAACGAGATTGAGGAGCTTGCAAAGCTTGTGAAGCCGGACATCGGCGTTATCACAAATATCGGACCGTGTCACCTCGAGACGTTTGGAAGTATTGAAAACATCATAAAGACGAAGTTTGAGCTTGCGGATGCAGTGAAGAAAGACGGTTATCTCATTTTGAATGTGGACAACGAAAATATAAAGAACGAGATGACAAAGAGAAATCTCACACCGGGCACAGTTTCCGTCAAAAGCGAAGATGCGACTATAAGCGCAAAGATTCTTTCGGCAGACGAAAACGGAACGAGTTTTGAAGTGCATTTTCCGGAAGAGGTTCGCGTTTTAAAGACGCCGCTTTTGGGTGAGCACAATATTATAAATATTTTGATGGCGATTTTGGTTGCAAGGCGTTTTAATATTTCAAACGACCAAATCGAAGCTGCGGTTTCAAAGCTGCCGCAAGTTGAGCACAGGTTAAATGTTATAAAAAATCCGGCGGGGCTTATCGTTATCGACGACGCATTTAATTCAAACCCTGACGGAGCGAGAGCTGCTCTAAATGTTTTAAACAGTTTTAAGTCCGGCAAGAAAGTCATTGTGACGCCGGGCATGGTCGAGCTTGGGGATATGATGTATGATGAGAATTATAAGCTCGGTCAGGAAATTGCAAGGATGACCGACATAAGCATTTTGGTCGGAGAGGAAATAACAAAGCCGATTCAAGACGGCGTTCGTGATGAAAATATCGAGACACACAAGTCTTTTGTTGTGAACAGTTTGAAGGAAGCGACAGCGCTTTTCCCGAATTTGCTCGCACCGGGCGATGTGGTTTTGTTTGAAAATGATTTGACGGATATATATTGATAAGGAGATTTTATGAAAAATATTGTTGTTATTTTCGGCGGAAGAGCCGTTGAACATGAGGTTAGCGTTATTACGGGGATTCAAGCCGTTGAAAACTTGAACAAGGAAAAATACAATGTCATTCCTGTTTTTATTGACAAGTCGGGCGTGATGTTTACGGGCGATTGCTACAAGGATTTTAAGAATTTTAAAAACAACGAATTCCCGGACAGCAAGCCGTGCCATTTCAGCACGAGCTACGGCGACCACAATCTTTACATCGAAAACAAGGGACTTTTTAAAAAAGACGAAGTTGTTGAAATCGACTGTGTTCTTTTCGGAGTTCACGGTTCACACGGTGAAGACGGGGCGCTCCAAGGCATTTTTGAAACAAACGGCATTCCGTTTACAGGACCTTCCGTTATGGCAAGCGCCGTCGGAATGGACAAGATTATAATGAAAGACGTTTACAAGTCGCACAACATTCCAGTTGTAAAGTACACATGGGTGTTCCGCGACAGATTTAAGGTTGAGCCGAACGAAACGCTCGACTATGTCATGAGTAAACTCGAATTCCCGATTTATGTAAAGCCGGCAAGTCTCGGTTCTTCAATCGGTATAAAGGTTGCAAGGACAAAGGAAGAGCTACGCGAAGCAACTGAGGTCGCATCGAGTTTCGACAGAAAAATTATTTTTGAAGAGGCTGTAATAAATGCAACTGAATTAAATGTCGCAGTTATGGGTAGAAATGGTGATGTAGAGGTTAGTAGCGTGGAAAGTCCTCTCGGAGCCGACGAGGTTTTCAGCTATCAACAAAAATATATGTCTGAAGACGGCAAGTCGAAGCTGATTGGCGGCAAACACAATTTTATTCGCGATGAAGACACCGTTTACAAGGCAACTGAACTTGCAAAGTATTCGTTCAACGTTCTTGACGTTCGCGGAAATGCAAGAATCGACATTTTGATGGACGAAGCGGGAAATATGTTTGTTAACGAAATCAACACGCTTCCGGGTTCATACGCATTTTATTTGTGGGAAGATGTCGGATATACATTTAAAAGTTTGCTCGATCGCATGATTGAGATTGCAATATCTGCAAAAAAAGAAGAAGAAGAAACAAATTATAGATTTGATTCGGATTTGTTCCATCATACAGGTTACGGCTCGAAATTATAGAGCCGTATTTTTTTAAGGAGGGCTTATGGGAATTAAAGAAAAGATTAAGGAGATTTTGTCCACAAAGAAGAATGTTACGGTGGATGATCTTAAAGTTTTCCTCCGAATATCGAAATATGAAAAAAAGGAGTTCAAACATATTTTAAGGCAAATGCGCGAAGAGGGCACTTTGGACATTGACGAGAGGGGCTTTTTGACTCTCGGACAAAGAAAACCGCTCTACGGCGTGTTCAGCGAAACAAATTACAACTACGGCTTTGTTAACACCGAAGACGGAGTGGAGTATTTTATTCCGGGCAAGGACAAAAACGGCGCGCTTGAAGGCGACGTGGTTTTGATTGAAAAGCTGGACAAAGGTCCGGGACGCACGGTCGCTCGGGTCATCAAGGTGACCGACAGAAAGGAACGCTATGTCGTTTGCGATATAAAGAATAAAAATCGAAAAATGATTGTCACGCCGGTCGGGGATTTCGACTCGTTTATTCATCTTCAAACTCCGCCGAAAGTCAGAAAGTACAAGGATGGAAAATATAAGGTAAGACTTCTCGATTATGACAAGAGAAAAAAGAAATATATGGGAGAAGTGGTTGAGTTTATCGGAACGGACGACGACAAGTATCTCGATTTGAAGACTCTTGTGTCGGAGTATGATTTGCCGATTGATTTTACGGAGGACGTTATAGAAAATGCGAACTTCGTTTCGAGGGAAAAGATTTTGCCGACGGATCGTGTGGACTATCGAGATATTTTAACTGTCACGATTGATGGAGAAGATGCAAAGGACTTCGACGACGCGATAAGTGTCGAAAAGACGGGGGAAAAGTCATATTTTCTTTATGTCCATATCGCTGACGTCAGCCACTATGTAAAGGACGGCTCTCCGCTCGACGTCGAAGCGAAAAAGAGGGACTTCAGTATTTATCTTCCGGGACTCACGATTCCGATGCTTCCGCATGTGCTCTCAAACGGCGTGTGCTCGTTAAATCCGAACGAGGACAGATACACGATGTCCGTCAAGATGGAAATAAGAAACGGCGGTGAGCCGAGGATGGTATCGATTGATAAGGCGATTATAAATTCGGACTATAGACTCACATACGACGGCGTGAGTGAGCTTTTTGAAACGGGCGACAATGCGGACTATAATGATGAACTGAAAGAATTTTTGTTTATCGCAAGAGAAGTCTATGATATTTTAAAATCGCAATCCGAAATGCGCGGCACGATAAGCTTTATGTCGAGCGAGGCGAAGTTTATTATGGACGATATGAACCGAATCGTCGACATTCTTCCGCGTCCGCAAAGAGAAGCGGAGGAACTCATCGAAGAGATGATGATTGCGACAAACAGAGTCGTTTCAAAGAAATACAGAGAGATGGAGCTGCCGTTTATTTATAGAATCCACGAAGAGCCGACCGACGAAAAACTTGAAGGCATGAGAACACTTTTGAGACCGTTCGGCGTGAAAGTGCCGGAAAAAGTTTCGGCAAAAGACATCCAGAAACTTTTGGAAGATTTAAGCGAACACGAATCGTTTGAAAGAATAAACGATATCGTCTTGAGATCGATGATGAAAGCGAACTACAGCAACGAAAGCATCGGACACTTTGCGCTTGCACTCGCCGACTATTCGCATTTCACCTCGCCGATAAGAAGATATCCGGACCTTTTCATTCATCGTATCATTTCGCAAAAAATGTCCAATCGTCTCACTGAGAGAAATATAAAATACTTCGGAAACAAGGCGAAGGAAGTGGCGGAGGAAGCGTCGAACCGAGAAAAACAAATCGTCGACCTCGAAAGAGAAGCGGACAGCCTTAAAAAATGCGAATATATGAAAGACCGAGTCTATGAAATTTACGACGGCAAAGTGAGCGGAATAACCGAATTCGGCATGTTTGTAAAACTTCCGAACACGGTCGAGGGGCTCATTTGCAACGAGGAATTTATGGACAACTATCTATTTGATGAAAAGGAAATGACCGCAATGACGACCCACAACAACAAGAAATACGAAATCGGCACACCGGTTCGTGTCAAAGTTGTGAACGTGAATATGAACAGACGTGAAATTGATTTTATGCTTTTGGAGGATGAAGATGGCAGATAACAACGAAAAAATTCTTGCACAAAACAGAAAGGCGCGCCATGAGTACTTCATTATAAAGACATACGAGGCGGGCATAGAGCTTCGCGGAACCGAAGTGAAGAGCATTCGCGCGGGCAAGGCGAACCTTAAAGAGGCGTACTGCATGGTTCGAAACGGTGAAATTTTCGTCGTCGGCATGCACGTGTCGCCATACAAAGAGGGAAACCTTTTTAACAGCGACCCGATTCGCGACAGAAAACTTCTTTTAAACAAAAGGGAAATTATACGAATAACGTCGGAGGTAAAAGAGAAGGGGCTCACGCTCATTCCGATTTCGATGTACACGAAAGGGCGCCTCATAAAGATGGAAATTGCACTTGCGCAAGGGAAAAAACTCTACGACAAGCGCGAATCCAAAAAGGAAAGAGATGTGAAAAGAGCGCTCGACCGCATGAAATACTGATTGAAAAAAACGGAGAAATGTGCTATAATAAAGGTGCGAGGGGATGTATTTGGTTTCGACAGGAATACGGATGTATCAAGAAGCGAGTCGTAGTTCGCGAAACTACGTTAAAAAAGAGCAACTAAATTTAAACGCAGAAGAAAATAATAATTTTGCATTTGCTGCTTAGTTAAAAGCGGCGCGTCTCGAATCCTATCTCTCGTGTGGAGGCAGAGACCTTAACAACTTACGAGCTGATTTATTTGGTGACGCTTTTAGCCATATAAATTAACAAAAGCTACTTCGGACGGAGTTTGATGTTTTAGAAATTTGAAGGAAACTTTAAAAACATCTGCACTCGGAGATGCTTGATGCATAGTTTTTTTGGACAGGAGTTCGACTCTCCTCATCTCCACCAAAACAAAAAGAGCAGTTGACGCTGCTCTTATTTTTTTGCAGAAAATGGTGGGAGTTATGTATTTTGTGTGATTATAAATTTATGGAACAAGTTGTCGGACCGTTAGCAGATAATTGCGTACAAGTGACCCGTTGCAGACAACTCATTATATGCCAACACACATACAGCAATGGAAGGGGTAAAAGTATCGTATAATGAGGAATTTGTGTTGCCGTCCGGTGCAAGGTGTTTATATCCGAAAGATACCGGTGTTCCGTCTGAAGATATTAATTGCAGGTGTTATGTTGAATATGTGACGGAAACGGTTTATAACAAGAGTGTTGAAGAAATTGCAAGGCTTAACGGTTATGATCCGTTAGAAATATCTAAGGTTGTAAACACATTAAGGAATGACTCAAAGTTATGGATTAATGATTTAACTGATGATGAAATAAAATCAATTAATAAATACACATATAATGGCGTAGATCCGGACGGTAAAAGATTATTTGAAAAGATAAATGGGTATCTAGAAGGTAGATATATACCAGTTGATAAAGAAGAGGAGATTATGCTGTTAAATAATGCTTCTAATATTGCTGATGGATTATTGAAGAGTACTTTAAAACATGATATAATTGTATATAGAAATGATATTGATCCAAGCAATTTGGAAGGTAGAGTTAAAAAGTTTTTAAGCACATCAGTAACTAAAAAAGGTGTGCTTAGAGGCAAGCCAAATGCTGCCATTATTGTCCCTGAAGGAACTAGCGGAGCTTATGTAGAGATGTTAGCACATGCGGATTATAAAAAACAGAGAGAGTTCTTATTTAATACAGATATTGAATTGAAGAAAATAGCCAACAATGGATTGGATATATATATACTAATGAGGTGATTTTATGGGAAAACTATCTAGTAAAGAAAAGTATGAAAATTATAGAGCCAGGATAGACTCGGAAAGTTATCATGAGTTAACACCTGAGGAAAAAAAGCGAGGAGAGGAGAACAGAAGAAAGTTTTCCGAATTTATGAAAAAAAGAAGAGAACAAAGGGAAAAAGAAGCGCACTAAATAAATTTTAGATGTGCTTTTTTATTTGAGGGATAATGAAATGATTAAAGAATTGATTCAAACAGTAATATTAGCTTTGGGCACTTATAAGTTGTTTGAAATTTTAGTTAAATGGTGCGAATCGTTTGCAGAAAAGTACACTTAAAGATTGGTTTATAAAGTTAATCGTGAGTCAATCGTGCGAAAAACAACGAGAAACGGCTATATAGCTAGATTTAATCGTGTAAAACAAATAAGTTTTATTAAGCAGTTGTCGACGTTTTGTCGATAGCTGCTTTTTAAATATAATCTCGAGACAGAACTCGTAAAAATGTGTAAGGAAGTGTTTTTATTACAAGGGAATTTTTAAAAGGATTATGTTTATAAGATGAGGCGATTGAAAAGGTGATGTATGAGTACGGCAAGAGGCAAACGACGATTTAAATTTGAGTTTTATAGTGTAGAGTATGTACTGAGAGTGTTATTATTTTCATTCAAGCACTAAAAAAACTCACGCTTTGATTTGCATGAGTTTTTTTAGTACCTCCATAATTAAGATTTAATTTTCCGGTATTTGCCTTTCCAATTAGGACTTTTTAAATCAGTGGAATTATTATCCAATGTCTATGATTAGATTATAGCATAAAGATTGAGTAGTGTCAAGCGTTTATCAAAAACTCCTCTATGCTTCAAAGCTTTCAATTTGACACAAATTTGGATGTTTGCCACAGATTTTAAAAACTTTGCTTGGCTATATTTATTTTAAAGACTATTTATTATTTCGGTCTTTTTTATTTATGCTTATTATTAATGAGATCAGAGATATTATTAACATCGCTGTTTCATAGTTAGACATTTGGAAATTCCACCTTTCACTTTGAAAGGTCGTTTTGTTTATTATAGCATTTTATTGAGACAATTACAATTATGATAAGCTTGTGTCTAAATTAAAACTAAATATACAAGGTTTTTATGGTGAATGTAAAGTTTGATTGTTGAGATTATTGGTGGTACAATGTGGGTTGAAGGATTTTAAAAAAACATTTCATAAAAACTATAGAAACCTGTTTATGTATGAAAGGAGAAAATATGATGAGAGAATTAAAAGACAATGAATATTTTGTTGATTAAGGCAGTTATGATGATTTATTAGAAGATATTAAAATATCAGGGCATATTTTTTTCGCTTATAAAGATAAATTGTATTTTATTAATCTAGAAGATCCATGTTTAGCACTTCGCGATGATCATGGGGGCGAAATTATCAGGACATTTAATTCTGATGAAGAGCTTTTAAATGCCAAGTTTTTATACGGTAAAACGCTAAAAGAAACTTTTAACGACATACAGTTCATAGATTGGTAACAAATGTGTAGGTTGTTGTTTTATGGCGTACAAAAGGTTTAATAATAACCTTGATAAATTGTTTTATACAGACAAAGGGGCTTTCGATATTCCAAGATTAGCTCCTTTTATTATGTGTAAAATTCCCGACAAGTAGGTAGGTTTTAATGAGGTGAATTCATTTAAAGGCGAAAGGTATTTAACAGGGGTTTACTTTTTTATTTATGATTATCTCGTAAAGCTTATTATTGTTGTGAAAAAGCTATATATGACTGTGGTGCTTAATTAGCTCGCTTGTAATTTATGTGTAATAGGTGTACAATGCGCATAAAGGAAGTGAGAAAAGATGGAAAAGACAAATTTAACGATATCGCTAGATAAGAAAGATAAGGAGATGTTTCAGGATTTACTCAACAAGTTAGGGTTAAATATTTCTGTGGCTTTCAATATGTTTGTTAAGCAGTCAATAAGGAATAACTCGTTGCCGCTCGATTTAACTCTTAATGAGCTTGATAGTGTATCGGATAGGATTATGGACAAATATGATATGGCTTTTGAGGAATTGTCAAAATGAATTTTGTTGCTTCCTATGAATGTTATTTATGATTCTATGCCGGATAAAGAGAATATGAAATAATAGTGCGCCTTGAGGGCGTTCTTTTTTATTTAAACTATGTGATGAGGAATGCGAAGGGATTATGGGTAATAGATAAATAAGATTTATTTATTCGAATAGGTTTTAGAGCTTGGCTATTTTGTATATATATAAAATGGAGGATTTATGAGAAATAACGATTTTCAAGATATTGTATTTAACAGACATTCAATCAAGTCATTTGATGCGAGTTATAAGATTCCAAGAGAGGAAATGATTGAGATTTTGCAGGAAGCAACACAGGCGCCGTCTTCGGTAAATTTGCAACCGTGGAGGTTTGTGGTTGTGGAGTCGGACGAGGGAAAGGAAAAGCTGCGTCCGCTTGTAAAATTTAACACCAGGCAAAATGACACTTCTTCGGCTATGATACTCATTTTCGGCGATATGAAGTGCTACGAAAAAGCCGACGAGATTTATTCCGAAGCGGTGAGACGTGGGGTTATGCCGCAAGAGATCAAAGAACGCGCGATGGGGTTTTTCCTGCCGGCGTACAAGAGTTTTTCGAGACAAAAGATGAACGACGTTGTGAAAATTGACTCGAGTTTGATGGCGATGCAACTACAATTTGTCGCAAGGGCGCACGGCTACGATACAAATGTGATAGGCGGTTTCGAGGAAGATATAATCGCGGAAAAATTTGGACTCGACCCGGAAAGATATGCGCCGGTCATGATTATCGCAATCGGCAAAGCAGACTATGTGTACCACGAATCCGTCAGACTTGATGTGAAAGACATTTCGAAATTTGTTTAAGATTTAGATTTGCGATGTGGAATTGTAGAAACTAAACATATTGCGAAAATTAATTGAGAGTTTTCGGAAAAATTTTTGAATATTTAAAGAAAAGCGAAGGAGAAATCTTTCGCTTTTTGTGTTCGCATATGCTGTCCGAGTATCGATTGTTTAATGTTAAATCCGGAGTTTATTTAGAGAAACGCTCGAGTTAAAACGGGATGAAATTAGAATTTATTGAGAATTAGATTAGAGACTTATTGAAAAAATAAATTTTCAAGTATTGAAAATATTTGATTTAATAGAATTTAGATATGTGCGAAAACTATAGACTACATGGGAAATTTGGGAGAGATATTTTAGTGAGAATGTGTTTTGTGAGAGTTTTGATTGAAAATTAAATAGATTGAAAGGAGAAAAATTTGCAAAGATATAATGTTATTAAAAGAAGGGTGATTATTATATGGAAATTTATTGATTATGTTAGTTGATTTTAGAAAAATATGTTTTATATCACGTATGAAAACTATAGACTACATGGATAATTAGAGAAAATAACCTTCTTAAAGGTGATTCACAGAGAATTATACATAGTTAGAAAAAAATTTGAGAATAATATGATTCTTTTTCAGAAAAACCTAAAGTAAATATTATTTAAAGAGCTTAGAAATATAATGTTTTAATTATATAAGCTGATTTTAGTTAAAGGATTGTTTTATATTACGCATGCAAACTATAAGCTACATGGATAATCTAGGACAGGAATTTTATAGAGAATGTTTTTGTACGAGTTGTAATTGAAAATTAAACGGCTTTAACGAAGAAAAATTTGTAAGTATATAATTTTATAATAAAGAGCTTATTAATGAGATAATATATTTTGCTAGAGTTTTGAAAGACGATATAAAGATTATATAAGGTGATTTCAAGAAAAGATGATTTATATTATGCATGCAAACTATTAACTACATGGATAATTTTCAATAAGAACTTTTGAGAGAGTATATTTTGAGAGAGTTATGATTTAAAATTAACTACATTTAAATGTAAAAAATTTAAGAATATAATGGTATAAAAAGATGATTTTAGAGAGAATGAATTTTGTGTGAGTATTAAAGAATAATATAAAGATTATATGGGGTTGCTTTGTGTGATGATAATACGAATTGATTTCCGGAAAAGATGATTTATCTTATCCATGCAAACTATAGACTACATAGATAATTTAAGAGGGGTGTTTTCTGAAAAAAGGATATCGGGGAGAGCAGAACAGATTTAAGAAAAATTATATTGGAGAGAGTAGTGTAGATTTTAAGAAAGATAATTTATAGAAAAATTATTTATAGACTAATCTTTTTATCAAAAAAGCAAAAAAAATATTATGTAAGAGAATTGAAATATAATAATATGATTATACGAAAATTGGTTGATTATACGAACTGATTTCCAGAAAAGATGATTTATATTATTCATGCAAACTATAGACTACATGGATAATTTGAGAGGAGTGTTTCTGATAAAGGGATTTTAGAGAGAGCAGTACAGGTTTAAGAGAAATTATATTGGAGATGGTAGTGTAGATTTAAGAAAGATAATTTATAGAAAAAATGATTTATAGACTAATCTTTTTATAAAAAAAGCAAGAAAAATATTATGTAAGAGAATTGAAATATAATGATATGATTATACGAAAATTGATTGATTATACGAACTGATTTCCAGAAAAGATGATTTATATTATTCATGCAAACTATAGACTACATGGATAATTTGAGAGGGTTGTTTTCTGATAAAAGGATTTCGGAAAGAGCAGTAGAGATTTAAGAGAAATTATATTGGAGAGAGAGTAGTGTAGATTTAAGAAAGATAATTTATAGAAAAAATGATTTATAGACTAATCTTTTTATCAAAAAAAGTAACAAAAATATTATGTAAGAGAATTGAAATATAATGATATGATTATACGATTATACGAAAATTGATTGATTATATAAGCTGATTTTGGTAATAAATGTTTTGTATCATGCATGCAAACAATAGACTACATGGATAAATTTAGAGAGAATGTTTTTTGTGAGAGTTTTGATTGAAAATGAAATAGATTAAAATGAAAAAGTTTGTAAGTATATGATGTTATTAAAAAAAGAGATGATTAATGAGGGGATAAAAGATAAATGAGGGAATAAAAGATAAATGAGGGAATAAAAGATAAATGAGGGGATAAAAGATAAATGAGGGAATAAAAGATAAATGAGGGAATAAAAGATAAATGAGGGAATAAAAGATAAATGAGGGAATAAAAGATTAAAGAGGGGATAAAAGATTAATGAGTGATTAAAGATTAATTAGGTGATAGATGTTATTGAGACATAATTTTATTCAAAAATCTGATAAAAGTTAGAACGGGATAGAAGTTAGAACAAGGATAAGTATTGAAAAATACATGAGTGTATAAAAATAGTTGATGCTTAAATCATTATCTGACTCTCAATGGATTCAAACAGAGTGTTGAGTTTGGTAAATTTCATAGATTTAATATTTTATTAATTCCGACAAATCTTAGTCATTAACTATATAAAATCCACCACTATTGTTGTTGAAAATTATCAATTTTCTATTTTCTGTACGAAACACATATGCACCTTTAAGAAATATATTTTTCCGTTTTATATATTCAAGCTGCGTTATTTCTACGTTTTTAAAGTTGTTTTGTTTGAGTTTTTGTTTCGCTTGATTAACAGTGTAGTTAGGCTTCAAATATAGAAAGAGTATCAGGCTGATTGCAACAAATATATAGCTGATTATTAATGTTCTACGGTTGTTATTTTTTAAAAAAGCTATTATGAGCGAATAGAAAATAGTCACATATGGCATTAGCATAACATCTGCTCGATAAAAAATAATATCCGAAATAATAATTAAAAGTAAGACTATAAACGGGATGATTTTGATTAAAGTATTAGTACTGACCTTGTGCTTCAGAAATTTTTGCGATTCCATACGGTTAACTCCTTCTATTTTATTTATATATTTATGCCTAATTCTTTCGTATAGCTTTAGTTATTACAATCTAAAACTAAAAACAATATTCTTTTCACTTTATATAATAAAACAGTTTTGTAAATCATTTGATAAAAGCGTGTAAAAGGTATATAATGATAAACAAAGATTATAGTAGGAGAGAGTTATGGCGGAGTTTTTTAAGAAGTATTTCAGCAAGAATTTTTTATGCGATATTTTATTTATTATTATGTTATCGCTCGTGTTAACTTTTGCGAGTTTTTTATTTATTGACGGGGTTGTGCATTTTTCGATTCCGTTTGTTTTGCTCAAAAAGCCGACGATTCTTTTTATGAATTTTATTCCGGTTTTTATTTTGATGCTAATTATGTATTTTGGAATCGGAAGTGTCGGCGGGGCATTTCTGTCGCTCGGGGCTATGATTTTTATTATGGGCGTCGCAAATCAAAACAAACTTTTTTATCGCGACGACAATCTCAAGATTACGGATATCGTGCTTTTAAAGGAGACTTTGGGCATGGTGAAGTCCGGGATTTCGATTAAGCTTCGATGGCTCTATCTCGTTTATCCGCTCATCTTGATTACATGCGGGCGCTATCTCTTAAAACTCGACAAGTACAGACCGAGGGCGCTTGCGAGAGTTTTGGGTGCGATTCTTATGTGCATCGTCGGTTTTTTTACTCTTTCAAATTTTATGACTGTGCGCGACACATATTGGAACAATCGAATCGGTATGTTTCACCCGTATATCGAGGTTGAGCGCGCAAAGGACCGCGGCATGGTCTACACTTTCTTTTATCATTACAAGGATTTTTTCTATAAGAAGCCGGATGTTTATGATGAAACGATGGTCATGGAAAAGCTAGACTCGTACGAGGAGTTGATGCCGACGGACGACGAAAAACCGGATATATTTTTGATTTTGGGCGAGTCGTTTGCGGATTTGGAGGAGAAGGGCGCGAAAGTCGACCCTTCGGTCTATCGTTCGCTTCGAAAGCTCCAGGATAAAAGTATAAGCGGATTTATTCAAAATTATACTTACGGGGGCGGCACTATTGAAGCGGAGAGGTATATTTATCAAGGCGCGGAGAGTTTTCCGCCATATATAAAAAATATAAATACATTTGTTTGGATGCTCAAAAATGAGGGTTATGCTACAAAGTCGATGCATCCGTTCACCGGTAAATTTTACAATCGTTTGAACACAAATCAGTTTTTGGGTTTCGATGAGTTTTTACATTCGGAGAATTTTTTTGATGAATATTTTGTAAATAAAGAAGCGGATTATTTTCCGGACAGGATTCTCTTTCCACTTGTTTTAAAGGATTACAGAAATCGCGACAAGGGTAAGAGGTATTTCAATTCCGTGATTACGATGCAAAATCACACGCCGTACAGCCCGGAAGACAAGGGGATTAGCGATTATCTCGACAGAAAGAGTTTTACCGGCACCGACGAAGAGTATAACATTGCGAACAACTATTTATACGGAGTGAAGGACACTGCGGATCAGCTTCTCAATTTTACGGAAGAGCTCGAGAAAGAGAAGTCGCCGGTTGTTGTGATTTTTTATGGGGACCATTTGGCAAGGCTCGGCGAAGAAGGCAAGGTTTACGAGTCAATGGGCGTCGACATCGGCTTTGATTCGCCGGAAGGATGGCTTAAGCACTATACAACGCCTTTTATCATTTGGGCGAATTCCGCCGCAAAAGAGAAAATCGGAGACGATATGGTCGGAGAAATTCCGACGATGAGTAATTATTATTTGTTTTCTTATGCGCTCGAAAAGATGGGATATAAAACGCCGTATATTCAGTATTTGAGCGAAAGACGCAAGGAATATCCGGTGGATGCGTCGTCATATATTTCGGAAAACGGAAAACTCACAGCCGACCCGAGCGAAAAAACCAAGAAAGATAAGCTCTTTCATTATATGATGCAATATTACAGACTCAGCCAGTTTTCGTATGACGAAGTTGCGAATAAAAAATAAAATTGAACAAACCAACCAGCGAAATCGTAAAAGCTATAGAAGAGGGGAGAAGAGTGGTTTTGGACAGAGATATTAAAGCCTATGACAACATCGAAGATTTGAAGAAAGAGCTTGAAATATAAAATATTAAGAGCAAATTTTTAAGTAGAATTGTTTAATAACTATTTTTCATTATGTTGAGGTATTATGATTAGAACATGGAAAAATGCGTTTCACAACAGAAATGTTTATGTAGATTTTGAATATGAAGATCTGAAGGATAAAAAAACAGATCCGTTATTGGAGATTTATAATTCAAAAGGTGTGCCGCTTCAATTTATGGTTGACTCGAGCGATACTTTAAAACGAGATATTGCAAAGACGTGGGGGTTTAAAAAGATGAGATCGTGTTATTCTCTTGAGGTCACGAAGGATGATTTGATTTCGCATGAGAATCGAACGATTGAAATTTGTGAGGCGAATTCAGAGGATGAGATTTATGAGAATTTTTCGAAAATTTATTTTGATTATTATAGGAATTCTCATGAAGCTATAAATCCTGTGAGTGTAAGCTTTAATGAGTTCAAGGAGATTTTGCCTGAGAAAATTTATTTTAGCCGAGAGGGCGGAATGAGTTTTACATTTATTGAGAATAACGAAATTGCGTATGTTTATTCAGATAATTTAGAAATTGCCGGAGATTTTTTTCGCACAGTGGCGGAGAAGATGTTTTGTGATTATGATACGATATTTTTTGAAGCGGACGATGTTGACAAATGTGCGATGCGATTGAAAAATATTTTTTCGAGCGGAGTCAAAGATGTTTTTGAGACGTGGATTTACGACTTGGGAGAAGCGAATAAAGCAAATTTTTAAAAGCGGGGGACCGCTTTTTTTGTTTGCAAAAAATAGGATAATTGATTTATTAGCCTATTTATGATATAATATATCTTAACAATAAAACGGATAAGTGATAATAATATAGTAATCTCTTATATCCATTATGGCACTTATTGGTAGAAAAAGAAATGAACAAAGAAGACTTAAAAAGAGCCGCAACCTGTAGATCCATTGAAAGAGGTATTAGATATCCTGATTAACTATAGAAATAATATTTATTTAGATAGGAGGAAATAAAGTGAGTCAAGAAAATAAGATAAATCAATCTTGCTGAGGTTCAACACAAAAAACCACTGGTACAGTGGAAGAAAAAGCAAATTGCCCCAAATGTCACAAAATAGGAGAAAAGGTTAAGAATATAACTGTAAAGCATATGGTATCAGAAAACCTTATGGGAAAGGTTGTAGATGAAGAAACTTACTA
>NZ_JAXFOB010000006.1:0-9462 GCF_034180565.1 Ezakiella sp.
ACCATGTGCTATAAGCATCTATATTTAAAGGATTATCATCAACAACATAAGTTTTATAATACTTTGTATATATACTATACACGAGATTCTTTCTTGTGTCATTCTTATCTATTTTCCCATTATAAAAAGATATATATACATCAGATACTTTTGTATCTTTTTCCCAATATTTGCTTGCAATTTCATCCATGTGATTGGTATTTATGAATGGTTTTAATTTATCTATTACTTTTTTTACATCATTAATTTTAAAATTTTCAGATGTAACAAAATTAATATATACGGATGGTCTTAAAAATTTTATTTGAATCTCACCTATTTTTTTATTTGATGACATCTCTTCTTTAAACAAATGAAATTCTTCACTTTTAACATTTTTTTCTTTAGAACAAGAAGTTATAAATATCAACCCTATCATTAAAGTCACTATTATTAAATTTTCCCTGTTTTTATTTTTCATTTAACCTAACTCCATCTTTTTTTGATGAATACCTGAAATTATTCACATAAAGCAAGTAATGTAAAAGTTCTAAAACTCAATACACTTATTCTCTCCACTTCCAAATATAATAATTTTTATGATGGATAACTTCCACAAATGCTTCGATCTCTTTATATTTGAATTCATAGATATTCTCCATCACTAACTTATCGGCGTCGATAGTTTCCACATATGTCCACCCTAAATTTTTCATATAATCAACCAAATTCAAATCTTTATTAGCAATCATAACTTTAGGATATTCTTGAATCTCATAATAGTCTTTGTTTAAAATGCGAACTTGAATAAATCCATTAATCACGCTTAAGGGATTACATTCTCTAAACACGGCCCCGGAAATAACTGTACAAAAAACAGCTATTAAAACTATTATGGTAGTTAAAAGAATAATACGCTTAATTTTCTTTGATATTTTACTCATTATTCATCATATTCTCCTTAATTTATAAATTATCTAAAACTCCTTTTCATTAAATATTTTTCTTGAAATTACATAATTTAGACCGTTAGGTCCTTATCTTGCCATAAATTGCTTTATGCCTAATTAGAGATTGTAAAATGCTTATATCTATCGATTTTTTTACAAGATTTAAAAATTTTGCATATAAGCTTTGTTTTTTCTCATCGCTGATAGATAAAAGCTTATAATAATGGGACCGGGCCAATTTTCCAGACAGTGTCTGGCAAATTGGATATGATAAACATTGTCTTTAAATCTATCGATTGTAAAAAACTTATATTGATATCATTTTCAATTCAATCCCTTAATTATTAAATACCACTAAAATACTCCTCAGTATATAATACCTCAACTTCTCCGGACCAATTTAGTATAGACCCAATAAAATCATTGATATCTATTCCGGGCATTTCATAAATTTCTTCATCTCCAAATGTTCCCGAAGCATCTTCAATAAAAATAGTTTCATAGCCTCTGTCGGAACATATGATGCTGGAAAATAAACAGCAATATTCCGTATTAAAACCGCATATATATACTTTAGACACCTTATTGTCTTTTAAGACTTGTGCAAGATTGGTTTTATAAAATGGATTACAGGATGTCTTTTCAATAGTATAATCGCCCAGCCCTTGAATCTCATCCCATATTTCCGCGTCTCCGGAGCCTTTAAAATAAGGGCTGTCATGATCATCCGAAAGATGCTTGGTTAAGATTACAATGTCACTCTTCTTTTTAAAATCATCAATTAGAATTTTAATATTATTTAGAGTCTCTGAAAAGTCTTTTTTCTTCAATATTCCCTTTTGCACATCCAGTACAATTAATGCATTCATTATATTCTCCTTCAATTGTAATTTATTCCTATTCTTTTTTTATAAAACATTTTTCTTGAAATCAGTTAATTTATAGAATCTCCGTCATCATCTTCCCAAAACCCGTTCATTTCACAAGACTAAAACGCATAAATTAACCGCTCATAACCCCTTATACAAAACTAAATCTCGAGATTATATCTCTTCACATTAAAACTTTCGCCGTCTCTTGTAACCTCGCCTTCCGAAAGGGGTTTCGCCGATCTTTCTTCCATAATCAAAAGCAAATCATAGTCGTCCTCTTTAACCGTAAAAAGAATTCTTTCAATCGGATAAAACGACTGAATAAATTTGATTGAAACGTCAATCGCCTCTTCTAAGAACATGCTGCGATTAAAAATATCAATCGAAAGATTTCCGCCGAACTCAATCGCATCAATCGAGAGCGTCGGCAGAATTTTTCCAACGCCGACAACTCTGTCGTCCTCGATGTACCACACCTCTATCTCCTGGTCCTTGCCACGCATAGTGCGCGCCGCCTTTTTTTCTTTTATATATTTGCTTTCATCGCAGTCAAATTTCCCGTAAAACTCTTCACAGAAAAACTTAAATGACTCAAAATACTTTTCATTTGGAATTGAAACTCTCATAACACACCTCTTTTATGTAAAATAAAAGCCGACATATGTCGGCATATTCGTTATATTTCCATTATTTCCTTTTGCTTGTCATCGGCAATTTTGTCAATATCTTTGATCATATCGTCGGTCAATTTTTGGGCTTTGTCTTCAGCTTGGAATTGTTCATCTTCTGTGATTTCTTTGTCCTTTTCAAGCTTTTTGATTTCGTCCATCAAATCTCTTCTGATATTTCTGATATTTACTTTAGCTTCTTCAGCATTTTTGGAAACAAGTTTTGTCAAATCTTTTCTTCTTTCCTCTGTGAGTTGCGGAATTGCAAGTCTTACAACTTTTCCGTCGTTCGAAGGATTAAGTCCCAAGTCGCTTGTTAAAATTGCCTTTTCAATTGCAGGAATTACATTCGCATCCCACGGTTGAATTTGGATGAGTCTCGGCTCAGGAGCGGAGACGTTTGAAATTTGTCTAAGCGGAGTCATAACTCCGTAGTAATCTACGTCAATTCTGTCCAAAAGCGACGGGTTTGCACGTCCTGCGCGAATTGAATCCAAGTCGGCTTTGTAGACTTCGATGCTCTTGTTCATTTTTTCTTCAGCTGCTTTAAAAACTTGCGTAGTCATTTAGTCCTCCTTATTATCGACAATTGTTCCAATTTTTTCTCCGTTTAAAGCCCTTGTAATATTTTCGGTGTCGTCAATTCCAAAGACCAAAAGCGGAATGTTGTTGTCTTTCGACAAACTTATAGCTGTGCCGTCAAGAACTTTTAAATCCTTTTCAAGCACTTCTTTAAACGATAGATGCTCAAATTTTGTTGCACCCTCAAATTTGTTTGGGTCAGCCGAGTAAACTCCGTCGACTCCTTTTTTTGCAATAAGAATCGAATCCGCTCCGATTTCAGCAGCTCTCAATGCCGCTGTAGTGTCGGTTGAAAAATACGGATTTCCTATGCCTGCAGCAAAGATAACGACGCGTCCCTTTTCGAGATGTCTTATCGCACGTCTCATGATGTAAGGCTCTGCAACTTCCCTCATTTCGATTGAAGTTTGCACTCTTGTAGGTATTCCTGTTTTCTCAAGAGCACTTTGTAGCGCTAAAGCATTCATGACAGTGCCGAGCATTCCCATATAGTCAGAAGTCGCTCTTTCTATTTCGAGTCCGTCACGACCTCTCCAAAAGTTGCCACCGCCACATACGATAGCAACTTGAAGAGAATCATTTTGTGCATCCTTAATTCGTTTTGCGAGTTCTCCGACGAATGTCATGTCAAGGCCTGTTTTGTTTTCACCTGCCATCGACTCTCCGGAGAGCTTCAATACAACTCTTCTGGATTTACTCATATAAGACTATTTGCCCATTTCTTTTGCAACTTCGTCTGCAAAGTTTTCTTCTCTCTTTTCGAGACCTTCACCAACTTCAAAACGAACAAAACGTCTGATTTTAATATTTTCGCCGATTTTAGCGATTTTTTCTTTCAACAAAGTTTCGATTGTCTTATCCGGGTCCTTAATGAAAGGTTGTTCAAGAAGAACAATTTCCTTGTAGAATTTTTCAATTCTTCCTTCGACCATTTTTTCTGCAATGTTTTGAGGTTTTCCTTCATTCATAGCTTGTTGAGTCAAAACTTCTTTTTCGTGGTTTACAATTTCTTCAGGAACTTCATCACGTGAAACATATTTCGGGCTTGAAGCTGCGATTTGCATTGCTATATCCTTAACAAAATCCTTGAATTCATCTGTCTTTGCAACGAAGTCTGTTTCAGAGTTAACTTCAACCAAAACTCCGATTCTGCCGCCGTGAACATAAGATTCAACAAGACCTTCAGCTGCGATTCTTGAAGATTTTTTAGCAGCTTTGCTGAGTCCTTTTTCTCTTAAAAGGTCAACCGCCTTTTCCAAATCTCCGTCTGTTTCTTGAAGTGCATTTCTGCAATCAAGCATACCTGCGCCTGTCTTTTCTCTCAAATCTTTAATTAAACTTGCACTGATCTTGCTCATTTTTCATCCTACCCTTCTTTATAATATTTATATTTATAGTAATCTACTATTTGTCTTCCTTAGAATTCTTTTCGTCTTCCTTTTTCATAGCTTCTTCCATACTTTCGTCGGAATCGTCTTCATCTGTTTGAGGAGCGCTGTATTGTTCACCTTGCTTTGCTTCGATAACTGCATTTGCAATTGTTTCAGCAATAAGTTTAACTGCACGGATTGCGTCGTCGTTTCCAGGAATCGGGAAATCCAATTCTTCAGGGTCACAGTTTGTGTCTACGATACCGACAACAGGAATGCCGAGTTTGTGTGCTTCTTGAACTGCAATGTTTTCCTTTTTCGGGTCAACAACAAACATACAATCAGGAGTTCCGTTCATGTTCTTGATTCCGCCTAAGAACTTTTCAAGACGTTCTCTTTCGTGTTTAAGTTTGATAACTTCAACTTTAGGGAGCATTTCAAATGTTCCGTTTTCTTCCATTTCTTCGAGTTCGAAAAGTCTGTCGATTCTGGTCTTGATAGTCTTGTAGTTTGTAAGCATACCGCCCAACCATCTTTGGTTGACATACGGCATTTCGCATCTCTTTGCTTCGCTTTCGATAGCTTCTTGACCTTGCTTCTTTGTTCCTACAAAAAGAACAGTTCCGCCTTCTTCAACGATTTCTTTTACGAAAACATATGCTTCTTCAACCTTTTTCACTGTCTTTTGAAGATCGATAATATAAATACCGTTTCTTTCAGTGAAAATGTAAGGAGCCATCTTAGGGTTCCATCTTCTTGTTTGGTGTCCAAAGTGAACACCTGCTTCTAATAAATTTTTCATAGTAATTACGCTCATATCTACACCTCCGGTTTATTCTTCCGCATTTATCACATACACCCGACAACCGTAAAACGGCAACCTCGCGGAATGTATCAAAATGCGTGGCTAATTACATCAACAATTATAACACAAAGTAGTCTTAAGTGCAAGCATTTCTTTAAAAAAATACAAATAAAAAGCGACCCGAAAAGAGTCGCGAAAAATAATCTTATTATCTTGTTGCAAAAGCGCCTGAATTGTCCAAATCAAACACTTCATATAGTGACTTGTCAAGAGCGTCCGCAATATTGCTTGCTAGTTTTAATCCCGGAACGCATTTTCCTGTTTCAATTTTACTGATGCTGATTCTTGAAACACCAACAATATTGGCAAGTTTCATTTGAGACAAACCAAGAGCTTTTCTTAATTGTGCAATTCTGTTATTCATCTTTTTCCTCCTTGATTTAATTTAAATTTAAATACAGTGCCGCTTAATGCGCGTCGATTTTTAATAAATATAATGCACAGGGCCACAACTCTATTATACCACAGTCATAGCCGAAAAAATTAAAAAATAAATAAAGATTTTGCGCACATATTTATTAATATAGTGATAAAAATATACAAAATAAAAATCTAAATTTGATACCGCTTAAAAACCGGCACCGATATTTAAATGCCACCAACAACTATTATATACTTTATTTTATAAAAAATCAACCAAATTATGAAAAAAACTATAAAAATTTATTTAAATTCTGCTAAATTGACTTTTAGTCACCTATAAATTCTCAAATTCGGGATAAATTATTCTCAAAATCATAAGTGCGAATCGATTTTAAGCATATCTCTAAGCTCGGATTCCGTGAAATCGTCAGTCTGTCTTTTTTCGGTTCCGTAATACTCGTCGAGCTTCGAAAGACCGCTTTTATTGTTCAAATTGACCGGATAAATATTTTGCCAGCCGTTAATAATTGAATTTCTAAGAATCAAAATCTTCTTGTCGTCGTCCCCCGCCGAGTACGAATCAAGCTGCTTAAAAAACATCTCCACAAACCTCGGGTCAATAGACTTCGACTTTCCTCTCTCATCAAAAAACACACACAAACAATCCCTAAGCTCTGTGTTTCTTGTATAATCAAAAACTTTAGGGTGGAAATCAAAAGTATTTATGACACTTTTTGTTTGTTTTTGTTTTCTTTGCTTTTCTTTGCTTTGCTTTTCTTTACTTTGCTTTTCTTTGCTTTGCTTGGCATAAAATCGCATACCGTTCGCATACGGCTCGCATGCGGTCGCATACGGTTCGCATGCGGTCGCATTCAAATCGCATGAATTATAGCTTTTTTCGCATTCAATTTCATTACCAGAATTCTCATTTTTGCTTTTGAAACAACTTTTTCCTGCATCATCCTTTTTAACATCATTATTTTTCGTACACAAATTAGACGACAAATCTGTGTCGTCGCAACTCTTTTTAATCTTTTCAGATTCTTTATCTACTTTAATCGCATCATCTTCATCCTTATTGTCATCGTCATCTTTCTTATTTGACTTATTTTTGGAAGAATTACTATTTTTCTTGCTCCATCTTTTATTTGCTGCAACTGTTGCAGCTCTTGATATTTTTTCCGCATTCTTATCCTTCATCTCCATTCTCTCGTTAAACTCCGGAGAATAAAAACGACTGCCGTCTTCATTAAACTCAAAAAGGCCGAAATCTTCAACAATCGACCTAATCTTTTCACTATCCACTCTAAAATCATACGCCATAACATCATAATTTGTCGACGACGTATAATCGCTCTCCTCGCGAAGACGCTCCAAAATCATAAAATATATCCCGTAGCCCTCAGCCCCATGTTTAATTCTCACAGCAAGAAGCTTGTCCGAATTTCTTGCGTTCGCATCGTGCGAAAAATATGGCGTAATAACCTTTCTCGTCATAAAATCTCCCCCTTAATTAACCCACGAGATAAAACTCATGGCATTTCTAAAAATCCGCATCCTCTTGTTAAAATCCAAATTTAAAACAAAATCACTCTCGTAAAACTTAAAATCCGTCACACCCGCAATCGATGATACAAAAAGAATCGGGCGCATATCCGCATCCCGAACCTCATATTCGTATCCGCCGGCTCTCGTGTACTCCTTATAAAGAAGCGTTAGCCCCTCACCGTGCAAAAACTCTATAAAATTCTTTAAATCCATAACATCCTCCTAAAACCTGTCGATGAGCGTTAAAAGCTTCTCGTAAATCTCAAACTTATCCTCAAATTTCAATGTGTCCACATACTCATTCTCGTAAAACATAAACTCCTTCACGCCGTCATAAACCACAAACTCCATAAACGGCAAATTGCCCCGAGAAATCACCGAAAACCTATAACTTATAAGCCCCGGCGCATTCTCCTCGAGAAACACGAGAAAAAGTCCCCTTTCCGCAAGAAATGATTTCAATTCCTTCTTATTCATCCAAATCCCTCCCGAAATTCAAAGTTTGAAAGAAACTGAGAAAATAAATATAAAAACTCACCTTCTCATCGGCGCTCATATCGCTCATAAACTCATTGTAGAAAAAATTAAAACTCTTTCCGTTCTCGTCCATATAAATCGTTGCGACAGTGCCGCTGAAACTGTCCATCACCTCATAAGTGACCAACTTGCCGTTCGGCGAAATGGTCACCGTATAACTCGTAAAGAGATCCATCTCCGCGAGCCTTTCCATAAAAACTGATTTATCCATAAAATCACCTCCAAAAATATATATCCTCAGAAAGTCGATTTTAGAAAACTATTTTTTGCAAACAAAAAAAGCGGTCTCCCGCTTTTAAAACTTTGCTTTTTTATATTTTAAGCTCTTTTGACTTCTGTCTTATCTGTTTTATTTTTTTTCATGCAAAACTCCTTTTTTTAATAAAAAAAGAGATAACATTTCTGCTATCTCTTTAAAAGTTTCATTATTAAATTTCTTGTCATCTAACAACACATTAAAATAAATCATCCAGCCTTTTCCAGTTTTCATTATTCATTTCTTTTGTGTAGTTTGTATTGTTAATATAAAGTCTTGTATCTTTATCTCTAACAAACCCCCAATTTATTTTACGCCTATATGCGTAATCCTTAAAAGCATAGAATTTATTTTCGATTTGCTTATCAATATTTTTATCCTTCCCTTTCGATTCTCCGCCTTTAGTTTCAATTATCCATACTTCTCCATTCGTTTTCTTAATAATATAATCCGGATAAAACAAGTGCTGTTTATCATAGTTAGTTTGATAAACTACTGATAGATACTGCTGTCCTGAGTCACCGTTTTTATAGTACCAATCTACATCATCTCTACCTTCAAGATAGTTTTCTAAAAGTTGTTCAGAGGTGGATCTAAATTGCGATGTTGTCATAGATGTGTTGTATTCTTTATAAGCATTTTTCTCATACTCGACAACTTCTGTTTCATACGGAAGATACTTATAGAAATCTTCTAAAGGCAATTTCCATTTTTCAGTTTTTTTGTCTAAAAATTCAAATTGCGCTCCTTCAGATATTGCAGCTAAATCTAAAAAGTCATCTCTAAGTTTATAAGCATTATTAATCATAAAAGCGTACCACTCACGATTAGAAAGATTTAACAACTTCTTGCTTGATGGTATATTTTTATGAAAAAGATGTTGTAGGATTGCCCTCATTTTGTTAGATGGCACCCCGGTAACTTTTTTTATCATATCAACTGCGTGCAAACAATCAATTCCATGATCGTGAGTTGATACTTCATAGGCTATCTCCCTATTTTCGCCTTGTTTTTCATCAACTATATCTTTAAGTTTTATAAACTTACCGGTTCTAAAGGTAGATATAACTTTTGTACCCATTATAAAACCATAAGATTCTAATAATTTTACATTGTCCTTTTTAATATTGGTTAGCTTATATTTATCTTTAAAATAGTCATAAGCTCTATCTCGAACTAATACTTCATCTACAAACTGATAGTCTTTGTTTCTAAATTCTTTAATAAGTTCAAAATTTTTACACTTGTCTTTTAAAAATAACCTCTTAACTTCATAAGCATTTCCACCCTGTATAACAGACTCTTTGTACTTTTCATCGAAAGTATAGAGAAAGCAAAAATCTAATAGGTCATTGTCATAGTGTCTTGCTCTTGGCATTCTCCTTATGCGTCCTATTGTTTGAGTTTCAAAGGTTTCCGTCATATTTTCACGAAGCTTAACAAGTATCTTTGCTCTTGGACAATCCCAACCG
>NZ_JAXFOB010000011.1:0-39209 GCF_034180565.1 Ezakiella sp.
TGCTCGAAAGGTTTGGAGCAAATTAAAAAATCGAAAACATCCCGAAAAGTTTTCGCTTAAATTTTGAAACAATTCGAAGGAAATAGAAAATTGTTCGAGTGCATCCGAAAAAAACTCGAAAAAGTTTTGAGGAAACTCTAAAAGAGTTCTAAAAAAATCAAAAAAATCGAGAAATGCTCGAAATTTTTTTCAGTAAAAATCGAAACTATTCTCGAATAATTCCAAAAAACTCGAGTTATGCTTCGTGACATTCCAAAACATTTTTGTTCGTGTTCTTAAAAATTCCAAAAAATATCGGAGCAATTTCGGAAGATGAGATTTAGTTTGAGAATTGATTGTGGATTGAAAAGTTTAGGTTTTACTCTTTATATGTTTTTTGATTTCGAGAGAGTGAGGCGAAAAGCTTTTTGGAAATTTGCTCGAAAGGTTTGGAGCAAATTAAAAAATCGAAAACATCCCGAAAAGTTTTCGCTTAAATTTTGAAACAATTCGAAGGAAATAGAAAATTGTTCGAGAGCATCCGAAAAAATCTCGAAAAAGTTTTGAGGGCTTTCGAAAAATGCGTGAAGAGAGTTTGGGAGGCGCAAGAAAAAAGTTCGAATTTTTAAGAAAATTATTAGAGAGTCGAACGAGCAAAAAACTCAAGCCGGAGTAGAGCTCGAAGAAATTTGGAAACAAAGTGCCATAGAATATACACAAAAAAAGCATCACGGTCGATGCTTTTTTTAATGCAATAATCTTTGTTTTTGAATTGTATGAATTTAAATTCGAAAAAATTACATATCATACAAAATGTAGCTCTTAATCTCCTCGAACTTTTTCTTTCCGTAGATTTTTTTAACGATTTCGAGAGCGAAGTCCGTTGCGATTGCAGGACCTCTTGCAGTTATGATGTTTTCGTCTACAACAACGCGGTCGTTTTGGTACTTCGCCGAAGCCATTTCTTCTTCGAAGCCCGGATATGAAGTTGCGTTTTTACCGGAGAGTATTCCCGCTTTTTCGAGAACAATCGGACCTGCGCAAATCGCTGCAAGGAGTTTTTCGTCGTCATAGAGAATTTTAACGAGATTTATAACTTGCTCATTGTCCCTTAAATTTGTTGCGCCCGGAAGCCCTCCCGGAATTATTGCTGCGGTTATAGTTTCCGCGTCGAGCTCGTCGATGAGGGAATCCGCTTTAACAACCACGCCTTGTGCGCTCTTTACATTCAAATCTCCGGTCGTTGAAACCAAAATTGCAGATTTTTCTCCGCCGGCTCTTCTTAAATAATCAATCGGCGTGAGCGCTTCGATAGTTTCAAAACCGTTTGCCAAAAGAATACATACTTTTTCCATAAATTTCACCTCGCTATATTTATACCCATTTTAATTTTCGGAGTGAACTTGTGTTTGAAATCACAAATTGAAATGAAATTAACGAAATATATGACAACCTTGTAACCTTTGTTGGAATTATTTTCAAATAAATGCAAAATGTAATCATTTTGTTAGAGTTGGTTGACATTCGGGGGTATATAATTAATAGGCAAGAGATGAGAGCGAAATGAGAGGTCGCTTTCATATGAATAATAAATATAAATTTTTTCGGGAGGTATATTATGTATAACAGAATGATTAGTGAAAGAAGAGTAATGTTTTCATCAAGAGAAGAACATAGAATTATGGACATCATCGAAGCAGGTCCTTTTGCAAAGCATGGTGCATATGATTTATCAACAGAAATCAACTATGTAAATCCTTGGGACGTTACAAAAAAAGACGAAGTTAAGACAATATAATTTAAAATTTGCGATTAGTTGAAGGAGCCTTCGGGCTCTTTTTTATTTTACGTAAATATATGTTATAATACATAGAGGTGATTTTGTGCGGGAATTTATTCCGAACATTATAAATTTGGGTCTTGCGTTTTTGTTTGTCGATTTGAAACAGCGGGGCGAGATTTCAACGGCGACGATGATAGGGCTTATAGTTTTGAGTTTCATTGTCGTGAACGGTTTATATTTTTATTTAAAGAAATATTTCGTTTCGAAAAGAGTGCGCGAGCTTAAAAAGTTCGGATATCTTTTGGATGAAAATCCGGTGGAGTATTTGAAGAAGGTTGACGAGAGTCTTTCGGGGGCGAAAGAATACGAGCTCGATTTTCTAACTCTTCACAAGGCGAATGTGCTCCACAAAATAAACAGAGACGACGAAGCAATTGAAACTCTTCAGTCGCACATGCCGCTTTTTCTTGATGACAACAACAAGGCGATTTATTTCAACAATCTTGTCGGGCTTTATTTAAAGCAAAATGATTTTAAAAATGCGAAAAAGATTTTTGAGTCGAACAGAGAACTTTTGGAAAAACTTGAAATAAATCCGAGTTTCGGCTTTTCGATTCTTGTAAACAAGGCGTCGATTTTACTTAATCACGGCGATAAAAAAAGCGCCGAAAAAGCGATAGAAGAAGCGAGAAAAATTGCTCCGAGCGAAAAAGCGCAAAGAGAAATTGATGAGATGAAGAAAAAGTTTTTATAAAAATATTTTTTGGAGGGTCAATATGAAAAAATGTAGATTATTAATGGCGATTCTTATTACTATGTTATTTACAGTCACGGCAGAGGCAAAAGTTGCTGTGAAAAATGTAAATATCGGCGGCAGAAATGCAAATGTTGTCACTATTGATTTGGACAATGAGGTGAAACTCAGGGTCGCAAAGCCGAACAACAAGCAAGTGGGAACCATGAATTTCAAAACATTCATTAACAACTACGGCGCCAAGGCTGCGATTAACGGTAACTATTTCGAAGCTTACAAGGGCGGCAAATTTCCATACGGCACCCAAATGAAAAACGGGCAAATGATAAATATGGAAGGGAAAAATGCGAATTTGATTGTGTTTGACGACAACAAGGCGAAAATTGTGAATGGCACTTTCAAATATTTGGGCTATCTCGACGGCAAGAAAAAGAATGAGTGGAACAACGACACAAACGGCATGGACTTCAACGTTTTCAGCGTTTGGTATGCAAATGTCGCTCCAAACGACACGAGCGGAGTTTATATTTTCAATCAATTCAGAAATGTACCGACAAATTTAAACGGCGGTTTTGTGGTAACCGTAAAGGACAACGTGGTTCAAAAAGTTGCGCCGGGAAACGGCAAAGCTGAAATTCCAAGGGACGGCTATCTCATCTACTACGGCAAGGACGCTGCGGATGAAAACTATGTTAAGGCGCGTTTTAAACCGGGAAGAAAAGTCGAACTTGAACTTATACTAACAAAGGACACGGCTGATGGAACGGTTGAAACAAAAACATTTAAATACGGCGAAGAAGAAATTCCTTTCTCGAAAGTGACGGACATTATGTCGGCGGCTCCGATGCTAATTGAAAACGGTAAATCCGTTTGGGAAAAATCGGTCAAAGGCATGGAAGCAAAGATGACACAAGGGGCGGGCGCAAGAAGCCTCATCGGAATCAACAAAAACAACCAACTCGTTCTTGTCACAACTTCGGGCACGATGGCACAATGCGCAAATATTATGGCGAGCCTCGGATGCACGGATGCGTTCAATCTTGACGGCGGTGCTTCAAGTGCGCTCTATGCGAACGGAAAATATTTGAGAAATGCGGGAAGACAATTGAACACAGTTTTGTTGATACAACAAAAATAAAAATAAGTGGTTTTGTAACCACTTTTTTTATTGTATAAAAAACACGGGTGTGGTAAAATTATATGAGAGGTGATATGCATGGAGATTGGATTTTCTAACGAAAAATACATCAATGAACAAACGGATTTTATTTTGAAGAGAGTTTCGAGATTTCAAAAGCTTTATTTGGAATTCGGCGGAAAACTTTTCGGCGACAAACATGCGGCGAGGGTTCTTCCGGGTTACGATGAGGACATAAAGACGAGATTGCTCGAAAAAATGAAAGACGAAATGGAAGTTATTGTAACAATCCATGCGCAAGATATTATTTCGAACAAATTGAACAACAATACCGGTTTGACCTATGAAAAAGAGTGCATAAGACTCATCGAAAGGCTCAAAAAAAGAGGTATAAAAATAAATTCGGTGGTCATAAACAGATACAAAAAAGATGAAAACGTCGACAGATTTGCGGCACTACTTAAAGGAAGCAATATGCCGGTCTAT
Source organism: Ezakiella sp. (assembly GCF_034180565.1). NCBI lineage: Bacteria > Bacillati > Bacillota > Tissierellia > Ezakiella > Ezakiella sp. Next base: position 4,141 of record NZ_JAXFOB010000011.1, read on the forward strand.
CTTCATGAAACAACCGAAGGTTTCCCGAACGACGTGGACAGAATTCTTTCGGAAGACGGATTCGGAAAGCATCCTTATGTCGAAACGACGAGAAAAATTATTGTCGTGACGGGACCGGGACCGGGAAGTGGAAAGATGACAACTTGTCTCAGCCAACTTTATCATGAATACAAGCGCGGCGTGAAGGCGGGATACGCGAAGTTTGAAACATTCCCTGTGTGGAATCTTCCTTTGAAGCACGAACTGAACCTTGCTTATGAAGCTGCGACTGCGGATTTGAGCGACGTAAACCAAATCGACCCGTTTCATTTGGAAAGCTACGGCGAAGTTTCGGTAAACTACAACAGAGACATCGAGGCTTTTCCGATTTTGAAAAAGATTTTGGACCGAATAATGGGCGAAGAATTTTATAAATCGCCGACAGATATGGGCGTGAACCGAATAAAATCGGGAATAATTGACGAAGAAGTCGTGAAAGAAGCTTCGAGACAGGAAATCGTTCGCAGATATTTAAAGGCACTTTTTGTCTTTAAAGTTACACATCAAAATGAGTCGGAAATGCAAAGGATAAAAAGGCTCATGGAAGAGTTGAACCTTAAAGTTGAGGACAGAAAATCGCTCGTAGTTGCGAGAGAAAAGAAGGAAAAACTCATGAGTGAATCGGACTTCAGCGGAAATGTCACAGCGATTGAAACGGAAGACGGCACGATCATCACGGGAAAAGACAGCGAACTTATGGACTCGGCTGCTGCTGCAGTTCTCAATGCGCTGAAACACATTTCAAATATTCCGGACGATCTTCATCTCATAGACAAGGCGATTTTGGAGCCGATAAAAGAAGTGAAGGGCATTATCGAAAAGAAAAACAGCCCGGTTCTCAATGTTGAAGAAGTTTTGATTTGCCTTGCAACGTCGAAAATGTTTAACCCGAGCGCAAGAATATGTATTGAAAATCTTGCGAAACTTCGCGGACTTCGCGGGCACTCGACCGGAATGCTCAACATCACGGACATCGACATCTTTAGAAAACTTGACATCGATCTCACAAGCGACTACAAAGACAGAGGCGAAATTATAAAACTGTAAAGATTTGATTATTTATGAAAAATGCGGTACAATTTGTTGTATATTGTACCGCAGACCTTTTTGGTTGATAGACGATGGAATTTTGAAAGAAATTTCATTGTTTGTATGTATTATGCAGATATGGCGAAATTGGCAGACGCGCACGGTTCAGCAGATGATTTCAACCAATCGCAATTGCTCTTACCGAGCAATCGCTCTTGGGAAATCAGTTGCAGCTGACCTACTAAGATTCGCCGACAAGTCGGCTCATCAAGTTAGGTCATGCAGTTCCGACCGGACCTTCATTGTATGTAAAATAAAAAATATTATAAGTTTATGCAGATATGGCGAAATTGGCAGACGCGCACGGTTCAGGTCCGTGTGTCTCACGACATGCGAGTTCGAGTCTCGCTATCTGCACCAAGTAAAGCTACGAATGAAAAATTCGTGGCTTTTTAATTTGGCAAAGTTTGAACGAGCAGTTCCGCCCGGACCGAAAAGACACACGGTTCAGCAGATGATTTCAGCCAATCGCAATTGCTCATTCTGAGCAACTGCTCTTGGGAAATCAGTTGCAGCTGACCTACTAAGATTCGCCGACAAGTCGGCTCATCAAGTTAGGTCATGCACGTCCGTTGTGTTTTATAACATGCGAGTTCGAGTTTCGCTATTTGCACCAAGTAAAGCTACGAATGAAAAGTTCGTGGCTTTTTTATTTATCTAAAAGAGCTAGAGAGCCTAGGATATGAAAGCAAGTATGAAATCTTAAATGCAATGGACTTTGGGATACCTCAAAAAAGAGAAAGGATATTTGTTGTTTCATGTCTTGGAGCAAATAACTTTTCTTTTAATAAATTGGAGAGGAAAGAAACTAGACCACTAAGTGAATTTTTAGAAAAGGATGTAAGTGAACTTTATACAATGACCCAACCTTATATGCTGAAATTTTTAAATAAGGGCATAGATAACAGTTTTAAAGGACGACTAAAAGTGATTAAAGATTTTTCTTATACTATTTCTACAAAACAGATTAGAGTACCTAATTTTGAAATAATAGATATTGGAAATGGCCAATATTGGTATTTAACAGAAAGAGAATGTTTAAAACTAATGGGTTTTGATGATAGTGATATAGATAAATTAGAGGAAGTACATCCAAGAAGAAAAAATTGCACATCAAGTAAACTGTATAAGCGGGCAGACAATTCTATTGTGGTTGATATTTTAATGGCTACTATAAAAGATATTTTACTGCGTTAAAAAATGTAATTTATTTGTATCTATATTGATACTATTTTGTTACCAGATATGATTGTGTAGCGGGTATTAAAGCAATAAAGGAGGATGGAAATATGTTTGACAATTTCCAAAGATATAAAAATGGTGATTAACTTAGGAATAAGGTTAGACACTTATTCCTAGAAAGATGGTACAATATTTCATAAATCATCAATATGTCATTAGAGGGGTTATTTATGAATAACGAAAAAAAGGATATTAAAAATAAACTCAAAATAATGATAAATGTATTTTTCGAAACACTAACATTTATATTAACATTATATTTGATATCATGCTTTTTAATATCATTTCAAAGTGAAATCATTAAAGTATTGTTTTCGTGTTTAAATATAAATATAATTATGAATTTCAAAGATAACATTGAAAAGGAATTGAGCAAAAAAGAAGCATACATTCTTACAGCTGTGTCTTTCATAATATTAATATTTTTTGTTTATTCATTTGGATACTTTGAGGTTTCTACTAATTTCACCAAATTATAGGGAGGGAGTATGAAAAATATAAATTATAAAATTTTAGCTATAGTATCTTCAATAGCTATATTGATAAATTTAATTGCACCAATTTCAGTGCATGCAAATTCAGAAAACACAATCTTCAAAGAAGCATATGAATTAGAATTACAACAAACTGGAATTACAGAAGATGAAATATTAGAAAATCAAAGAAGAGAATTGAGGGAAATGTGGAACGAATATTCTGTGGAGTTAGATAAAGTAGATAAGTTGCATTTATCAGAACACAATTATAAAAATATTTTGTTTGGACCTGACCCTGGGTTCACAGGAATAGGTTCAACGGGGGATATTTTGATTGCATTAGACTCTTTGACAGATCATGTGGGAATTGTTGTGGATAAATATACAGTTATAGAGGCACATCCAGATAATCCTAACGGTGGAGTAGATTACAGAGATAACAACTGGAAAACACGCTATAAAAGTATAAAAGGACTCTATGTAAAAGGGGCAAACAACTTAGATTGTACAAATGCTGTTTATTATTGTGAAAAACAAATCGGAGAACCTTATAATGTGTTGTCGGGTAGATGGTCAGAAGATGAATGGTATTGTAGTAAGTTGGTTTGGAGAGGATGGTATGAACAAGGATATGACTTGGAAGGAAGAACATATGAACCTAGAGGAACTCATGTAACACCGGGAGACATATTAGATTCTCCATTAACTGTAGTTTTCTATGATTATAACAATTAGGTAATAGAAGTTTAAATAATATTTAGGGGGATGTTAAACGAGTGATTTTAACAAAATCACTCGTTTAAACTAATGGTAATTTTAAAATGAAAAAAAGAATAATAAAGTTATTAATCGCATTATCTTTAGTGATAGTATATTTTATACATCAATACTATTGGAATACATATAGTTTTAGGTATTTGATAACAAACTATCTTGTTGAAGGAACAAATATTATTAAAATAACACCTTTTTCAAGAAAAATATCTCATACTTTTAATCTGAAATGTGTTGAAAAAGAATATTGGATTAACGGAGAAAGAGTTTTCGCAGATAGGTATGGGAATAAACTTGCTATAATAGATGGGCAAAAAGTTAAATATTATAAATTTGATGAATTCAATATAGTAGATATAGTTAGTAATAATGAATATATATACATGTTATTTAACACATCTCCTAATAAAAATAAAATACTAAAACTAGATAAAAATTTCAACGTGGTTGATGAAAGCTTGAATTTTGAGGGTAATCCGAGAAATATTGTGCTAATAGAAGACGATATTTACGTAGTGTCTAATATTCTAAAAAAATCCAATGATAGTAAGTCTATATTATATAGAGTTTCTACTAAAACAATGAATTTGGAAAATTCTATTTACTTAGAATCCATGTCTTTTGTTTTTAGGATATCAGAAGTAGATGGTAAATTGCTAGTTTTTGGGAACTATGATAATATAGGATACAAATTACAAGTGTCTAAATTTGATAGAAACTTGAAATTAGAATTGGAGAAAAAATATACCGAAAACGCACTATGTGTTAATAATATTTTAAAAAATGATAAATATTTAATTATTCAAAATGAATTTTCAATAATTTTTTTGAATAAATTAAGTCTAGACATTCTTAATGTTTATAAAAAAGAAAACTGTGCCTTACTTGATGTTATGAAAAAGAAAAACTGTTTATACGTTCTGTCTTTGAATATAAAATCAGGAGAAAGCTATATTGACATAGTGGACATAAAAACTTTAAAAAATATAAAAAACTATAAAATTGAGATTGGTTTAGAAAAAGAAAATGACATACCGTCTTTATTGATGGATGATTTTTAATGGAGGTATATTTAATGGAGAAAAATAAACTATTATGGCTTTATGTAATAATTGCATCTTTTTTATCTTTAGTCGGGGGAGCTAATTTTACTTTTTTAAATGTAATTTTAGCTGCCTTAATCTTACTAGTTTCAATATATTTTTCAGAGAATAATAAAAGTTTTTTTCAAAAAATTAATAGAACATATTTGCCAATTTTATTAGTGCTTATCTTGTGTTTGTTTAATGGAATATTGCATTTTCTAACGGATAGTAAAGATTTTTATGTTTTATTTTTGCTGCAAGTATTTTGGGGAATTTTAGGAGTGGCTGTTTATATTATAAGGAAACTTATGTTAAAGAATGATAGTGATTTTTTCAAAGGATTTTTGCAGTGGTATCTATCATTATTTATAATGATTTTAATGGAGAGACTTTTAAATGGCATTAAATTTTTAGATGTTAATTTTGATATTTTCCATTTTATTATAGCCATATTCATATGGAAGCTTATAGATGTATTTTTGCTAAAAATATCAGATAAAAAAATGGAAATGTAAACTCTTAGTATATATTAAGTAGGGCAATCTATAAAGTTCTATATTATTAGCAAATATGACTTTTAAATAAAGAAATTATTAGCAAATATGACTTTTAAATAAAGAATTTTGAGACGGTAGAAAATTAAAATCTATCGTCTTTTTTGATGTTCTAAAAAAGAGGTAGAAAATGCAAGTAAATGATTTTAAGAATATACAAGAAGCTATAAAGTATGAAGTGTTACAAGATGAAAAAGAATATTTAAAACTCTTAAAAGTTATAGGCAATAATCAGAAATATGATTTTTCAAGCCAATTAAGTATATATAACAAGGAACCTGAAGCTAGAGCTTGTGCGACTTTTGATATGTGGAAAAAATATTTTGGCAGAGTTGTTATGAGGGGGCAAAAGGGTATTCCGATTTTAGTTAGAAGTGATATAAACAAAAAAGTTTCATATATTTTTGTGTCCACTAATTTGAGTATGTTCCAGACTACTATTATAAATTATATAATTAGAATCTTAAATCAATAGTCTTTATATAAATTTAGTAACTAGAACTTATGTAATAAAAGGATATGTATTAAATTTAGAATTGAGTTTTACGCTTGAATCTTTTATCCGCACCAAAAAAGCCACAGCACAACGCTGTGGCTTTTTTCATGCTATTTTATAATTTCATAGATTCTTTTTCCGATGTTTTTCCAGGCGAAGTTCTCGATTTTTTCGGAAATGTCTTCAGTAAATATTCCGTCGTTCATTCTCCCGATTTGTTTCAAGATATTTTCCGCAAGTCTTTCGACATATGCGTGTATGTCTTCGGTGTACGGTTTGTCTACGTCATAGATGCGCGGGAGTTTCGTAAATTCGATGATGCCGGTGTTTATGAGTTCGTCGCCCAAGAGTTTTTTTAGTCCAGAGATGTCGGATGCAACGACGAGTTTGTCGCACGCGAGCGCTTCGACGGCAATGAGTCCCAAGGCTTCGAAGTACGACGGCAGGACAAATATGTCGCTTTCTCTCAAATGGTCCGCCATGAGTTTTTGGTTTTCGGCGTTATATATCATGAGTTTTTCCGAGTAGTTTGCCTCCATCATCAGTTTGTCGCGTTCTTCTTTGGTGGACTTGCCGACTATGTGGAGCTCGACGTTTTCGTGTTTCTTTTCAATATAAGGAAGCGTTGCGGCAAGGGCGTAAATCCCTTTTGATTCCGTAATTTTTCCGGCGTACATTATCCTGATTTTTTCGTCTTTTTTCGCTTCGGTTGGAGGATAGAAGACGTTTTCGTTGTAGCCGCCCCCAACGAGGTGAATTTTATTTTTGTCCACTTTTAAGATTTCTTCGATTTCTTTGTGCTCCGCCGGAGTGACGGTCAAAACGACGTCGAGGTCTTTTATGTGGGTGAGTCTTTTTAAAAACTTTTCGTGTTTTAAAACCTGTCTTATATCCGTGCCGTGACAAATGCCGACGACTTTTTTGTCGTCAAAAACTTCTCGAACCAAATCGGTCAAAAGGAAAAGATGGTGCGAGATGACTATGTCAGGCTTGAATTCTTTTTTCATTTTTTCAAGTTTTTCCCTGAAATTTTTAAGTAGTACTTCGATTTCGTCTTCCGACATTTCGCTGTATATTGTCGAGTCATACGGCATTTCGTCGCTCATTCCGCAAATGTGAAACGGCATTTCGGGCGTGTCGTAATAAACGGGTTCGACGATTTCTGCGTGCACATCGATTAGTGAAGCGTGTTTTTCTTCGGTGCCGAAAATTGCTGCATTTTCGATTCCGAGATTTCGAAGACTTTCAATTAGGTTTGAAAAGTAGACACCGCTTCCCGTTTTTGCCGGGAGTTGTGTTAAAACATGTAAAATTTTCATAAGTCCCTCCAAATATTTAAATTTTTTAATAATTAAACTCTGGTTCTTATATACCCAAGCTGTTAATAAAATACGAATTTAATCAATTTTAATATAAATTTATTTTAAAATTGATATAATATTGATTTTCATATATAATATAGTTAGGATTATGACGGAGGTGGTTTTATGATAAAGAGAGAGAGTATTGATTCTACGATTTTGCTTCACGGTCTTGACGACAGGGACAAGGAGTTTTTGAGTGAGAATCTTGAAATACAAAAGTTCAAGCGCGGCGAATTTATTTTCCGTCACATGGACGAAGCGAATTATATGTATATTATGAAGAGCGGCGCGATGAAGATTTCGATGGATCTGTCGGACGGTCGCGAGCAAATTATGTATATTTACAGAAAAGAAGATTTCGTCGGAGGGCTGAATCTCCTGACCGCCGACAAATATGTCTACAACGGAATCGCTCTTACCGAGAGCGAGGTTATAAAAATTTCGAAAAATATTTACAACGAGATTTTGATTCACAACGAAAACTTTTTGAGGGAAATGCTCATCCAAAGTTTTTTGAGAATCAGAAAGTCGGAAGAGCTCATCGACAGGCTTTGCGTTATAAACGGTGACATGAAAGTTGCGAAGGGGCTCATCGATTTGGTGCAAATGAGCGGAAAGAGGGAGCCGGACGGAAGTTTTCTCATAAGTCCGCACATGAACAGAACGGAGCTTGGAAGCTACACCGGTCTTGCAAGAGAGACCGTGACGAGAAAGCTTTCGTATTTTGAGGACATGGGATATATCGAACTTTTGCCGAAAGGGGCAATTCGAATTCTCGACATGGATTCTTTGAGAGATCTCACAATTTAGTTTAATTTTATGAATGCGGATTTATTTCTGCATTCTTTTTTTGTATGTTATTGCGTTCGTCGCCACGCTCGCCCCATCGTTTCTCATATTGTAAAAACTCACATGTTTTGATATAATTAAACCATGAATGAAGATATTGAAATTCGAAAAATGAATGTAAAAGATGTTGTTTCAATGCGTTCTTTCGGAAAAAATAAAAATCGACTTTTGAGGAGTTATGATTTTTGGCCGAGGACTTTGACGGAGTGCGCTTATTGGTATTACAAAAAGACCGAAAAGCAGGACAGAAGATATTTCGTCGCGTCAATCAAGGGTAAAATCATTGCCTATATTTCTTCAAAGGACATAGATATGGACGAGGGAACGTCGGTTTTGGGGCTGGTCCTCGATCCGAATTTTCAAAGCGCGGGATACGGAAAGCGCATCATGAAAAAGTTTCTCGAGATGTATTTCGAGGACTACGGTTTCGACGAGATGACTCTTACTGTCGATATGTGGAACGAGAGGGCGATTCGGCTCTACAAGTCTTTGGGGTTTAAAATTATCGGGCGCGGGTACCAGATTTTTGACGGCGAGAGATGGCAAATTTCGAAAGACGATGAAAAATTTTTTGTCTTTAAAAAGGGACGTATATTATCTAAAATGTGGGAGATGAAAATCTCGTACGAAGATTTTTATCACGGAACGGAGGAGAGATTTTGAGATTTATTGAATCGGAAAATTTAATACCAAGGAGGACTTCAATAAGCAATCTTTTTTTCAATACATTTTTAAAGGATGCGACGGGAGACGATGTAAAAGTTTATCTTTATGCATATTATCTTTGCAAGGAGAACGTTGCGATGACGAAAGAGGATTTTGCAAAGAGCCTTCACATGGAGAGCGAAACGATTGAGCGCGCGATAAATTATTGGATGAACACGGGGCTCATCGAGATGAAGGACGGCGATATGATTTTCCACGATCCGGACTCTCTCACTCTTAAAAATATCGTGACAACGGCTCCGCAAATGACCGAAGACCCTGAGATGAAGCTTATCGAAGCGAACAGAAATCCGGAGATAAGAGAGATGTTTCGTCAAGCGGACTATATCGTGCGGCGACCGCTCGTTCCGGAGGAAAAGAAGAAGTTTATCACGTGGATTGAGACTTACCACATGTCGATTGAAATGATTCTTCATGCGCTCAGCTATGCTTATGACGACCAGGGCGTAAAGCATCTCGATTATGTCGAAGGGATTTTGAGACGTTGGTATGATGCGGGCTACACAAGTCTCGACGACGTTATAGATAATACAAATCTGATGTCAAGCACTATGGAAATTGTTAGAAAGTCTTTGAATTTCAAACAGTCGCAAATGACGGAGCCGGTCAAGGAAATGATAGAAAAATGGAAGACGGAGCTCGGCTACAGTGACGATATCATCTCGCTTGCGTGTGCGCAAACGGTGAATATAAGAGAGCCGAATGTGAAATATGTCGACGCGGTTCTTCGCGCGTGGCACGACGACGGCGTGACGGATCTTACGGGCGCGAGAGCGGCGATTGAAAACAGACCGCAAAGACCGTCGGGCGGCGGAACTTCGAAACTCGACGACTATTATATGACGACCGAAAGGCAGACCGACGAATACTCCGACGATGAGTTAAAGAAACTTCTCGGTTTAAGAGGGGGTTTATAGATGAATATTAGAGAGCAGGTTGAGATGAAGCTTATGGGCCGACGCGAAAAGAATGCGCACGACAGTATTCAAAAAAAGAATGCGGTCCTTTCGAAATATCCCGAAATTGTAAAGCTCGAAAGCGATGCGCGCGACTATATGGTTGGTGCGATGACGGGCGGAGAGATAAACACGAAATATTTTGACGAGCTCATCGAAAAGAAAGAGGCGCTCATAGATAAATACGGCATTCGCGAGGATTTAAAGCCGATTCACGACTGTTATATTTGCGGCGACCGCGGATATTTAGAGGACGGCAGCATGTGCAAGTGCCTTAAAACCCTTTTGGAAGAGGAGTATTTCAGGGTCGGCGAGTCGAGCAATATTATAAAAAACGCAACTTTTGAAAATTTTAAACTGGATATTTTTTCGGAGCAAATTATGCCGGGCGACAAGATTTCGCTTCGCGATTATATGTCGGAAAAGCTCGAGGAGGCAAAGGCATATGCCGAAAGTTTTACCGGCACCGGAAAGGGGCTTTTGTATTTCGGAAAAAGCGGCACCGGAAAAACTTTTACAACCGGAGCGATTGCAAACAGAATCAGGGAGCGCGGCTTCACGGTTCTCTATATGACTGCGGTTGAGCTTATGGATGCGGTAAAAGAAAAGGATTATTCGAAAAATGCCGACGACAGCGAAACTAAGTACCAACTTATAAAAGATGTGGATCTTTTGGTCATCGACGACCTTGGAACGGAACTCGCAACGCCGTACACCGCTTCCGCACTTTTTGATATTGTAAATTACAGGTCAGGGCTTGAAAAGCCGGTCATCTATTCGACAAATTTTGAATTGTCGCAACTTTCAAAGAGATATCACGACAGAATTTTCAGCAGAATCACCGGCTCGGTTAAGTTGGTTGAATATTTTGGAAACAATATTAGATATATAAAAAAAGGAGAATAAGATGTTAGATATTAGAGACATTAGAAATAATTATGAATTTGTGAAGGAACGTCTTTCGGTCAGAGGCAAGGAATATCCTCTTGAAGAGCTTAAAGAGCTCGACGAAAAAAGACGTGAAATAATTGGAGTTGTAGAAGACAAGAAAGCATATCAAAACGAAATTTCGAAAAAAATTCCGATGATGAAAAAAGAAGGCAAGAACACCGAAGAAATTTTCAAGGAAATGAAGGAGCTTTCAAACGAAATCAAAGGTTTTGATGAAGAGCTGAAAGAACTCGACGAAAAAATCAGAGAAGTCATTTTGGAAATTCCGAACCTTCCGAACGAAAGCGTTCCAAGAGGAAACGACGACTCGGAAAATATCGAAATGGTAAAGGTTGGAACTCCGCGCGAATTCGATTTTGAGCCGAGAGCACACTGGGACATAGGAACGATGAACGACTGGCTCGACTTTGAAAGGGCAAACAAAATTACGGGAAGCAGATTCTCGATTTTTAAAGGATTCGGTGCAAAACTTGAACGCGCATTGACACAATTTATGCTCGACCTTCACACCGAAAAACAAGGTTACACCGAAATGAGCACGCCGTTTATGGTAAACCGCGACAGCATGGTTGGAACCGGACAACTTCCTAAGTTCAGCGAAGATATGTACCAACTCGAAAGAGATGACTTCTACCTCGTTCCGACTGCAGAAGTGCCGCTCACAAATATGTATAGAGGTGAAATTTTAAGCGAAGACGATTTGCCGATTTACATCACGGAATACACTCCGTGTTTCAGAAGAGAAGCGGGAAGCGCCGGTCGTGACACAAGGGGGCTCATAAGAAATCACCAATTCGACAAAGTCGAACTCGTAAAATTTGTAAAACCTGAAACTTCATACGACGAACTCGAAAAGCTCACGATGAATGCAAGAGAAGTTTTGGATTTGTTGAAACTCCCGTACAGAGTTGTCACGCTTTGCGGCGGCGACTTGGGATTTTCGAGCGCAAAGACATACGACATCGAAGTTTGGATGCCGAGCTACGGAAGATATGTTGAAATTTCGAGCTGCTCCAACTTTGAAAGCTATCAAGCAAGACGCTCCAACATAAAATATCGTCCGAAAGACGGGGGCAAAACTGAATTTGTTCACACTTTGAACGGAAGCGGTCTCGCAGTCGGAAGAACATTTGCCGCACTCGTTGAAAACTACCAAAAAGAAGACGGCACAATCGAAATTCCGGAAGTTTTAAAACCATATTTCGAATCGAGATTAAAATAATGAAAAAATATAGAAAATTTTTAATGGTAACGGCGTTTGTAATGCTGTTACCATTAACTTCATATGCAAAAAATGTCAGACTGTGGATTGACGGAAACTATGTGACGGGAGACGTCGCACCCCAAATTGTAAACGACAGAACAGTCGTTCCGCTTCGAATGATTTCGGAGAGTTTGGGTCTTACTCCGGTGTGGAATGAACCGGAACAGTCGGTCACAATTGAGGCGCAAAACATTTCGGTCATTTTTAAAATAAATGACATGAACTATGTTCTAAACGGCGAGACGAAACAAATGGATGTCGCACCGCAAATCATAAGCGACAGGACATTCGTGCCTCTTCGAGTTATCGCTGAAGTTTTCGGGAAAAAGGTGGATTGGGACCAAAAGAACGAGACCGCAATTGTGGGCGAAGGATATGTTCCACCTGCTGCAACTGAAATTTCGTTTGAAAAAGCGACTGTAAAAAATGTGATTGACGGCGACACGATTGTTGTCGACATCGACGGCGCTGAAAAGAAAGTGCGCTTTGTCGGAATTGATGCACCGGAAATGAGCACGCCGAACGGAAATATATCGAAAAAATTTACGGAAGACGCGATTTTAAACAAGACCGTCTATCTTGAAAAAGACGTGTCCGAAGTCGACAAATACAATCGACTTCTAAGATATATTTGGCTCATTTTGCCGAACGGAATCGAAATAAACGAAAACAGCATAAGGGAAAATATGCTGAACGGAAAAATGGTTGCAAGTGGAATGGCGGCTTCGAAAACTTATGCGCCGGACACAAAATACCAAAATATTTTCGACAAAATTCAAACCGATGCGATAAACAACAAACTTGGAATGTGGGCACCTGCTCCGACGGGTGCGGTTGTAAGCACACACAAAGTCGAAGGTTGGGGTCTCCAATTCGGTACATTCGTTCCGGAAAACAGAACGAAAATCGAAAGAAAACAAAACGGCAAGACCTACTTCGCCGACACGACACAAGGATATATAAAAGGCAATGCAAGTTCGAAGAAATACCATCTTCCGGGCATGCAAGGCTACGACAAAATAAGCGTTGTGAATGTTTGCTTCTTTAAAACTGAAGAAGAAGCGATTGCACGCGGATTTGTAAAAGCAAAAAGATAATCTTTGCCCCAAATTTCTTAAAGCGAGATGCGGGGCTTTTTTGTACAAATTTTCTTGATGAATAAAAGAAAAAAGATTAAAATATATTTGGGAGGAGGGAGCGACGTGGAAGGATTTCAAAAATACAAAGTAGACTACTCGGGCGGAGCGCTCTATGTCGAAAATATAAAATGGAATGATAAAGGACTTGTTGTGGAACTCGAAAATGAGAACTGCGAAAAAGTAAAACTCATTTTTGAAAGCGCGGTCTATCTTTACATAAACACATCGGAAAGCTATAAGCCGGAGTTTTGGATTGAAAATACGGAGGATTATTATCCGTTCTTGTACTCGGAAAACTCGAAAAAAATTCTCGAGCTCAAAAAAGAAGTGGCGTATATTGAAAACGAAAAAATAATTCACTTTGCAATTGTCGGAGTTGATAATATTGTCGAAGTATTTACGTCGGATTTTCCGAAAGTGTATTGGAAATAAATTCCGATTCACAGTTTGCAGTATTTTGTTAAATGCTTTATATTATTGCATCCGTTTTTTGTAAAGATTGAATTAAAAATGAATTGCATAATAAAAAAGTGAAAGAATTTGTATTTAAAGCAATTTGTTTAGGTTTCATATGCATAGTTTAATAAATTTTATGGTGTAATATATATTATAGGTAATAATGAAATTCAATAATAAATTTAAACTATTTTTGAAAGGAGATTATAATTTATGCGAAAGGAATTTAAAACAAAACGTTTACTTGCTTTTGCACTTGCAATTATGATGCTTGTTACATCAATTCCATTGCAAGTAATGGCAAAAGATTTTGACCACGAAAATATAGTTGAAGAAAAATCTAACTATATTAATAATGTTAATGACTCAATACCGATTAAACCGGTTGTTTTGCCCGAGGGTAAAGCTGCTGCGGACTATATAAATAATCCGAATATGCCGAAGCTTTACACTATGCGTGCAGGTTTTAAGGTGCCGAGAAATGATGAAGAAATTATCGGATACCAACCTTATATAGCTACTGTCGGTGATGATAAGTATGAATACACCGACCTGGATGGCAATGAGGGGCAAAAAGTTTTAACAGAAGCAGAAAAAGATAAGATAAAGAAAAAAATAAATTTGCCAGACATTGATGGCTATACTTCACCAACACCAAGCTTTACTGTAAATTATAAATACATTAAAGAAAATGCATTAAAGGGAAGCTTAGATGGAAATGAATATAAGGGTCAACATCCCTACCTTTATGAGGCAAAGCGAGGGAATATAAAGATCAAACACACTTTCCAAAAACTTGAAAATCGTAATGAATATGGATATAGAGATGGAGATACTGATTATATCTACACAGATCAAGAAGGTGTTACAGGAACATCTGTCACTATAAAGGCTTTGGAAGGTGAAAAAATCACCGGCTATGTACCTGAAGTCAATGTTCTTACAACCCAAGTCCCACAAAATTCAAATGATTTTGAAATAGAAATGCGTTACAACCGTGCTATTTATGATGTGAAATTTGATTCCAAGGGTGGAACTGAACTGCCAGGAATGACTCTCATCTATGGACAAACAATACCAAAATTAAACTTTGATATTGAAAAGCTGGGTTCAAATTTACAAGGTTGGAAGGCAAATAAGGATATAACTTATACTGATCCTGATGGCAATAGGAAGACCCTTACTAAAGATACTCTTATTAAAAAAGGAGACTTTGAAGTAGGAGGAAAATTCCAAGATGGTATAAAAAATGCCATGCCTGCAGAAACTCTTACCTTTACTGCAGAGTGGACTGACAAGCCTAAAGCAGACTATGTCATCCAATTTTGGACTGAAAAACCGGATTACAATGACCAAGACGACAAACTTACTTTGCGTGACCGCTACGATTTTATTGGTTCAAGAAGAGTAGATAATGTTGACACGGGTTCTACGCCAGACCTTACTGATTTGGATATCCATGGAATCACCTTCCCTGACCTAAATGACGGACGATTGGAAAAGGCTCAAAATAATAAAGAAGAATTTGAAAGATATTACTTCTTAAATGAAGACTTGACTAAGAAGCAAAATGCCTCGAAAGAAGACCCGAATGTTCAAAAATCCGTCTTGTCTACCGGGGAAACGGTCTACAATGTCTACTACGACCGCAGAGTCTATACCCTTTACTTTACAGCTGCTAATGAACTGGCATTTGATAATGCAGGTAGCTTTTGGCCTATTATAACAAGAGATGGACAAGTCATAGGGCAAGAAGGATCTCCTTATAAAGTAGATGTTCGCTTCAACCAAAGCTTGGATGGAATATGGCCAAAGGATGCAGAAGTTTCAAATCTTCCGCCTGGTAGTAGCGATCCAGATGGAGACATCGGACTAATAGGTTGGATAATTAACAATAACGCGGGTGAATCAGTTTTTCGTGACACTCCACCCTATCGTTTAAGTGCAGAAGATTTTATCGACAGTCAAGATGTAGTGGGTGAAGGAGAATTTGAGGGATTTGGTCACGCAGATCAAATACCTATAGGAGAAAATCAAACAAAAGCTAGGGACAAATATGAGATTTCCATTGGATCGACATCCTTGGACACCGCCGTTGTGCATCACATTGATATTATAAAGGACGATTTCGATGGCAAGGAACAAATCGATTATGACATGTCCTATTGGAAGAGCGATACTAATGCAGTCGAGTATCCCTTCATTTTGCCTAATCTTCAAGGCTTTACCCTTAAAGAAGAGAGAAGGGAAGCAGAATGGGTATTGGAGAACCCAACAGATAATAGTTATAGAACGATTAACGACTTAAATAATGCGAGAAATCAGAAAACACCTTTTAGAAGCGACGCTGACAAGATAAAATACATCCCTAAGTTTCCTTGGGGCACGAAACTCTTTAAGGGAAAAAATGCCTACAATTATGCAAACTACTCTCGTAACAAGTACAAGTTAAAACTAAACAATGATCCTAAGACAGTAAAAAATGACAGTGAATATGGTGAGGGCAATATTTTAGATGTGCCTTATGAAAAACCATTAAAGGATTTGAAATTAGATACAAATCATGTTCCAAAAAAACCTGATTGGGTACCTGAAAAGTGGACTTTTAAAGGTTGGGCTCTTGATCCTTCTGGTGACAACTTGGTAAAAGAGGGCAATGAAACAAAACTTCATTATGACCAAGTTCTCTTTGCTAAATGGGCAGAACCGGATACTATTTGGAAGGTAAAATTTGATCCAAATGGTGGAAGTTTAAGAGATTTAAGCACAAAAAATATATCTGATGAATCTAAAAAACTTGAAATAGATGGAGAAGTTCACACTTATCCAGAGAAAGTTGATGGAGAAAATACTTTTAATTTTGTCCACAAGATGATTTTAAAAGAGCCAAAAGATGCTACTAATAATATCATTGAACCTAAAAGAGATGGCTACAACTTTGCCGGTTGGGAATTTGTAAGATATACAAAAGATGAAAATGGCAAAGACACAGAAGTTGTAGACACAAGCTATAAAGACTTATATAAAGTGCCTGAAATGTATCACTTTGGTAACGAAGTTGTTGGTAATGTTCACCTTAGGGCAATTTGGAACAAACAAGACCTAATAACAGTTAAGGCCATCCACCACTTCTTGAGTGCAGATTATAAGGAAACATCTAATGAAGAACAAAATCTTTATAACAGAAGAGTTGGGTCCTATACAACAGGCCTGGGAAGTAGACAAGGGGACAAGTACCTCTTAGTTCCACAAGCTGAGTGGGATGCTCTTTACAATGCAAATACTGATTATAAAACTTATAAGGATGAAACTAATAGGGATAACTCTTACAACCAAATTTTAAGAGTTGAGCCAGAAAAAATCCCAGATCCTGCAACAGGAGATTTAGTAGATAATCCTAAAGCAAAGAACAACCGCTTTGAATTTTTCTACAGACCGTTTAAAGAAAGAGTCTATGATGTAAATTATCTTGACCAAAGAGGCAAAGCAGAAGTAGAAGAATTTATGAAAACAGCGAAAGCTGCTTATCAAAAAATTAAAAATGATGATTCTATGGCTCCAGAAACAAAGAGCAAGGCATATAAAGATCTTCTTGCAAAGAATAAAGAAGAATTTGCAAAGATAAAAGAAAAATATGCCATTGTTCCTAACGAAACAGTAGTAAACGGCAAGCGCCATTACGATGCTAGAAATTACAGAAGAATTCCAGGATGGGTTTTAAATGACAAACCTCAAAAACAATTATTCTTTGATATTTATGAAGAAACGGATACTTTCGCAGGAATCAACGAAACGGGACTTGATGAAATTTATTTCTTCTACAGAGATGTAAGAGTTGTTGAAGTTAAAGACAAGGATGATCCGCTTCCTAAAGGTTATGTAAGAGTAACATTTAAAGCAGATGAAGGCGGGTCTTTTACAGACAGTAAGGATAATACGGTTAAGGAATTTTACTATGATGTAATCGTTGGGCTAAAATCAGATAACCTTCCTGTTCCGCAAGAATTTGTCGGGGGAAAGAATGCAGACGGAACCGAAAAACAAAAAGAAGAAGGAAAGTACTACATCACTCCTGATGGAGGAAAGAAATTTACTCACTGGGATAATGAAAAACTTCTTAATAAAGATACAATTATTAACAAGAGTTATGACTTCACGGCCTACTTTGATTGGTCCGGAGTGAAGGTTAATGAAATAGTAAAAACGGAAGCCTATAAAGACGATGGCGGAAAATGGGTAAATGATTTCGCTCCAACAATTGACGAGTTAAAGAAACAAATTAAATGGGTGGATAAAGACGGCAAGGAAAACGCTTTGCCGCAGGATGCCACAGTAACAATCTTGGATGATGCCGGAAATGAAATTACTCAAGAAGGCATTTATGAAAAAGTTAAAGAATTAAACAGAAATGACTCAACAGAACTTGTGAGAACTGTAAAATTCCCTGCAAAAATAAAATTTGCAGATAATTCGGTGCAAGAAATCGAAATCCCTGTAAAAATTTACAAAAATGTCTACGAAGCTTTGACATCAGGGGAAATGCCGAAGATTCTAAAAGATGCAACTGCAGCTGATGGAGATTTGGCAGATGTAACAGGAAATTATGTAAAAGTTACAATAAATCCGACAAATAAGCCGGGCAATAAAGACTCAAAGATTTACTATGTAAATAAAAATGCATGGGTAAACATTCCTGAAATAGATATTTCAGAAGACGCAAAGGAATTGGGACTCACCAGGTGGGCTGCAGACAAAGAGGCGCAAAATGAAAATGGAGAATTTGATTTTAACAAACGTCATAAATTCACAGAGGATACAATTATTACTCCGGGATTTACAAATGAAGTAGTAGAACAAACTGATCCGGATAAGAAACCTGATGTACCGGACGGCTATGTAAAGATAATTGTTAAATCAACAGATAAGGCAACGACCGAATTTACAAAAATATTCTGGGTAAATCCGACAAAGGAAGTAACAATTCAAGTAGAAAATCCGGTTGGTAAGACTGTAGATAAAACAGCGACAGAAGAAGCTAAGTCATATACTTTCACCGGTTGGAAATCAAATGAAAGCCCTGCGAGAACTTGGGCAAGTGAAATAAAGGGACAATTTAACAAAGATACAACAATTACAGCACAGTATGATGATGTGAAGAACATCATTCCTTACGATCCCGATGAACCGACTACAAGACCTGAAGGATATGTAAGAGTTACTTTCACAGCAGATGAGGGTTTAAAATTAAAAGAACAAAAAGCCTACTATGTAATGAAGAACGCAGGTATAAGACTTGGAAATGCAGAACTTGTAAAACCGAAATGTAATGAAGAAACGGGATACGAGTTTCAAAAGTGGGATAAGGACAACGATACCGAAATAGTTGATAATGATATTGTTGTAACTGCAAAAGCTAAAGAATTACCTGATTCTGATACAGTAGACCACCCCGGCTATGTAAAAGTTACTTTCAAAGCAGGCGAGAATGGTGAAATAAGAGACAACGGCAACAAAATAGAAGAAAAAGTTTACTATGTAAATCCTAATAAGTTTGTAATGCTGAAGTCCCCTACACCGGTTGGTAATACAGGATATGAGTTTGCAGCATGGAGTAGCGATAAGCATACGGGCGAATTCAGTCTTGCAAACTATATAAATTACACTGAAAAAGAAACAACAATAACAGCAAACTTTAACTTAAAAGATGCAGTAGTACCAAAGACAAAAAACGATGATTCAGAAAAACCGGCAGGCTACAAGACGGTCACTTTTGTGATAAGTCCGGATACAGGAGGTAAAATTGATGATGGCGAAACTGTAACATATTATGTGGATCCAAATAGAGAGGTTTCGCTTATCGCCCCTAGAACCATAGCCGGAACAGGTTATATGTTTGACGGATGGAGACTGGCTCCGGCAGATACCGAAAGATTTAATCCTGCTGATAAAAAGAAATATGTTGATGATACTACTATTTACGGTAGCTTTACTAAACTTAAAGACATAATACCGGCCAAAAATGATGATGGAACACCTAACTTGCAACCGACAGACTATGTAGCAGTTCTATTTATCGAAGGGGAACATGCTAAAAAAATGGGAGGAAATGCACTATTCTATGTAAATCCAAAAGCAGATCCTAAGAAAACTGTTGGAGAATTAGCACATCCTACAATTACACCTGATACCGGATGGAAACACAAGGGTTGGGATAAAGCTGATACTACAGCTATCGAAGATTATATGTTCGTAATTGCACAGTATGAAGCAATTGACGATGTAATTGAAAGAATCGATGAAAACACAAAGAAACCGGATGGCTATGTAACTGTTACATTCAAGTCCGGAGACCATGGTAAGCTTGACGGTATAAATGAAAAAGTTTATTATGTAAATCCTTATAAGTATGTTAAATTAAATGCACCGGGTACAGTGCCTGCAACAGGATATGAGTTCGGATCATGGAAGAGCGACGGAAAAGTATTTAGTTTAGATAACTTTATCAAATACGAGCACGACACAACGATTATTGCAAACTTTAACTTGGAAGGTGACGTTATCCCTAAGACAGATGATAGTGTTAAAAAACCGGATGACTTTGTAACAGTTAACTTTGAAATTGATCCATCTACAGGTGGAAAGATTAGTGACGGTGAAATTATCACTTACTTTGTAAATCCGAATAAAGCAGTAACAATTCATCCACCAAAGACAGTAGCGGACACAGGCTATGAGTTTGATAAGTGGGATAAAGATACTACAGTTCCAACGAAATATACCGAAGATGTAACAACTGTTAAGGGTAGCTTCAAAAAGCTTGACGATATAATCCAGTCCAAAGAACCGGATGGAACAGTTAATGACAAGCCGAAAGGATATGTAACAGTTCGCTACCTTAAGGGAGAACATGGAGTTTTGGACGGTCAAACAACATTCTATGTTAATCCGGATGCAAAGATAACTTTAGATGACATTGAGCCGCATATAACAATAGTCCCGATGCCGACTTACTATTTTGACAAATGGGATAAGGAAGATTCAACTATCATTGATAAAGATATCGTTGTAACTGCACAGTACAAACAATTACCTGACATTATTAAAGCGGGACCGACACAAACAGCCCCGACAGGATATGTAGTAATTATCTTTGAAACAGATGGAAGAGGTACTATAAAAGGCAATCCGAAATACGAAGATAACCCGGTTGATGAACAGGAAATAGTTTACTTTGTAAATCCTAAAAAAGGCATTAAACTCGCTGAGTTGAAAGACGATGTTGAACCTTCAGACACGCAACTTGCAGTACCAACTCCTACCCCAAGTGAAAACAATAAATTTGAACAATGGCGTATGGCAATTGACACTAAAAAACCTATTACAAGAGGTAGAGTTCATATAGCGATGTTCAAGCCTAAACAAGTTACACTAACTTACGATAAAAACGGAGCTACAACAGGAACAGTACCTCCGGCATTGACAGTTGACTACAAAACAAGTGTAAGACTTGCGGGCAAGGGCGCTCTTGTTAAGAAAGATGCAAGTTTCAAAGGTTGGAAGATTGGAGACAATATTTATCAAGCAGGCGATGAAATAACATTAACAAAAGATACTACAGCAATTGCACAATGGACAGATGATAAGAATATTATCGAATACGATCCGGTTAATAATCCTACAACAAGACCGGAAGGATATGTAAGAGTAACATTCGCAGCAGAAAAGGGTTTAAATTTAACAGAACAAAAAGCATATTATGTTAAGAAAAATGCCGGCATAAAACTTGGAAATGCAGAACTTTTTAAACCGGGATTCACTGAAGATACCGGTTATGAGTTTGATAAGTGGAACAAGGAAGATAGCCTTGTAATCACAGAAGATATAACTGTCACTGCAAAAGCTACAAAGCTTGATACAGTTATTCCGGAAAAAGATGATGAGGGCAATACTAAGACTAAACCGGAAGGTTACAAGGAAGTAGTATTTAAGGTTAAGGATGAAGACCAATCTAAGGGTTCACTTGATGGTGTTACAAAATTCTATGTAAATCCAAATGAATATGTTACTATTAACCCACCGACAACAAATGCAAATACCGGTTATGAATTTGGAGCATGGGATAAGGACGCAACAATACCAACAGTTTATAAAGATGAAGTAACAACAATTACTGCAAGCTTTAATCAAATTAAGGATGTTATTCCAAAGACTAATCCAGATGGAACAGAAAACAAAAAACCAGATGGATACAAGACAGTTACTTTTGAAATTGATCCAGCGACAGGTGGACAAATTGTAGATAAAGAAGTTACAGTTTACTATGTAAATCCAGCTAAAGATGTAACAATTAATCCACCACAAACAATTGCAGATACCGGTTATAAATTTGACAAGTGGGATCAAGATACTACAACAGCTAAAAAATATGCTGAAGATACAACAGTAAAGGGAACTTTCTCAAAACTTGAAGACATTATTCCTACAACCGATGATAATCCTAAACCGGATGGCTATGTAACAGTGACATTTGACAAGGGTGAACATGGAAAAGACATAACAGGACAAACTGTTTACTATGTAAATCCAACTGCCGGTAAAACTATAGCGGATATTAAAAAACCAACAGTAAGTCCGGAAACAGGTTGGAAAGCTAATGGTTGGGATAAAGCAGACAATGAACCTATAACTAAAGACTTAACAGTAACTGCACAATATACTCCAATTGATGATGTAATCCCAAAGACAAAAGATGACGAATTAGATAAACCTGAAGGTTATATCACAGTAACTTTTGTTAGGGGCAAATATGGAAAAGAATTGACTGGACAAGCAGTTTATTATGTAAATCCTAACAAGGCAGTAGTTCTTGAAGAAAAAGCGCCTACAGCTGTTCCAAACAAGGGTTACACTTTTGCAAGATGGGACACTTCTATAGATAAGGATATCCAATACAAAGACGGCGATAAGATTACGGCTCTTTACAATGAACCTGGAGATATTTCTGAAACAGAAGTAGAAGGCTATGTAAAAGTTGAATTTAATAAAGGTCAACATGGATCTTTATCAGGAACGACTGATTATTGGATTAAACCGGGCGTTGAGGTTAATATCCCTGCACCGACAGTTAAGCCAAATGTCGGATATAAATTTGATAAATGGAACAAGGATTTAACAGTAACTCTAAATGCAAATGATCCGACTTATGTAATTACAGCTCAGTATGAAGATTTAGGAAATATAATTCCTCAAGAAAGACCGGACGGTTCTGACAAACCGGATGGCTATGTAACTGTAACATTTAATGCGATGAATGGAAGTCTTGAAGGAACAACAACTTACTATGTAAAACCTGATGTAGAAGTTGATTTAACTGATACTGCAAATGCAATTACTAAAAAAGCAGATGTAGGTTATACTGCAGAAGGCGGAACGTGGGACAAACCATTAACGGCCACCTTCACACAAGATGCAGAATATACATTTAATTTTGCAAAACTTGGAGATGTTATTCCAAAGACTACGGATGATGAATCAGAAAAACCCGAAGGTTATGTAACTGTTAAGTTTATTCCTACAGCAAATGCACAAGACCCAACAGAAAAAGTTTACTATGTAAATCCGAAGGAAAATGTAACATTACCGGTTGCTGACCCTGTTGGTAAGGAAGTAACAGATGCAAGTGGAAATAAATACACATTTAACTTTAAACTTTGGACAGTCACAAGAGGAACCGTGGCAACTTGGAATAAAGGCACACAAGTTTCAGGCGTATTTATTCAAGACACAGCAATAACTGCTAAGTATAATGTAGAGTATAAGCAATTGATTAATGGCCCTGTTCCAAAAGACGATGTTGTAACAGGAAAAGGTGATGTTCCGGCTCCTGAAGATTTAATTAAAAACATTCCGGGCAGTGTTGAAAAAGATTCACTACCGGAAGGAACAACATTCACTTATACGAATGACGGCACTCCTGATGTAAGTAAACCGGGTGAAACTACTGCAAAAGTTGAAGTAAAATATCCAGATGGTAAGACAACAGTAGTTGAAGTACCAATTACTGTGGTTGACAATGTAGTTCCACAAATTGGAAACGACAAGCCACTTGTACCTGACAATTATGTAAAGGTAACAGTTGATACAACAGTTGCAGCTACAGACAACACTTACTTTGTGAAGACTTTCTGGGTAAAACCAAGTACAGTAGTTTGGATACCGGTTAATATTCCAACTGGAAAAGTAGAAGCTATTGATGGAGTAATGAAAACAAATAATTTCATCAATTGGGTTTCAGATGATAATGGAAAAACTTATACAACAAATATTACTGATGAATTCACAAGAGAAGAAACAAATATTGTGGCAAAATATGAGTTTAATAAAAACATTGAACCGCAACCTAACAACGATCAATGGATTCCAAAGGGGTCAGATCCAAAAGCAAAGGACTTCATCAAGAATCCTTATGACGACAATGACCCTAAAAACATGGACAATCTTCCGCCGGGAACAAGTTTTGAATTTGTACCGGGAGCAGAACCTGATACAAATAAACCGGGAGTAAATAAAACAACAGAGATTAAAGTAACTTATCCGAATGGAGAAGTAAAAATTGTAGAAGTAAATTACAATGTAACGGAAGATGTTGTTGAACAAATTGGCGACGAAAAGCCGGTTGTACCGGATAAATTTGTAGAAGTTGTTGTTGATACGACAGATTTAGCAACAAGAGAGACTTATTCGTTCAAGACTTATTGGGTAAATCCGGACAGAATGGTCAAAATTCCAACCGAAAAACCGAAAGGTATAAAGGATGACAAAGACAACAGAGTATGGCTGTTTGATTATTGGCAAGCAGATTCTAAAACCGGGGAAGGAACAAGATATAGAGATGTTATCGAAGATCGTTTCACCGAAGACACATATATCAAAGCTTTCTACTACAAAGCCGACATTCCTGAGCCGGGCTCGGATTATGTTGTTACAGACGTAAATGTATTTCCGGATGTGGATGAATATAGAAGTAGAATCACGCCACCTGATGGAAAAGACATTGACTATGTAACAATTCTAAAACAACCGGATGTTTCGAAGGCGGGGAATAGAACACAAGCTGAAATTGAAGTTGTTTATACAGACGGAACACGTTCGACTGTATGGGTTCCGGTTTATGTTCAAAGACCGGGAGAAACAAATACTCGAATCGTTTACAGAGACAGAATCGTTGAAAAAGAAAAGATTGTTGAAAAGATTGTCAAGATTAAGGACAACCAAAGACTCAAGGAAGTCAGATTCATGCAAGGTTTCGAAGGAAAGTTCAGACCGCACGACGGACTTACAAGAGCTGAGGCGGCACAAATTTTGGCAAATGCTTTAAAACAAGACGGTTACAACTACAATCCGGTATATCCGATAAACTACAAAGACGTAAAGCAAAAATGGTACACCGAAGCAATTGTGATTACCACACAGGCAAATGTCTTTAAGGGTTATGACGACGGATATTTCAGACCGGAAGAAAAAATTTCGAGAGCTGAATGGATTGCAACTCTTAAGAGATTCCAACAACTACAAGATGCAGACGGCAATAGAATGGGTCTCAAAGAAAATCACTGGGCTACAAGAGAAGTTGAAGCGGCTTATGAAGAAGGCTGGCTCCAAATTTATACAAACGGAAATGCGAAGTTCGATGCAAATGAACCGATTACGAGAGAGGAAGTTGCAGCAGTTTCGAACAGAGCGTTCGGACGTTTGGTCGACAAAACTTATATCCTGAGAAATGACAAGAGCGTCATAAACTACAAAGATATAAATCCGTCGATGTGGTCATATGCTGATATTCTCTGCGCAAGCAACTCATTCATTCGCGACGAAAACTACTATATGTCACACGGAATTGAGTATATCAATTCAATTGTAAATAGTATCGATGGAAATATTATATTTAATGTTGAACTGAAAAATTTTGAAATCATTCAGGATAAATTCCAAAGATATTTGAGATAATTTATAAGCGGCGATAAAAATGCGCCGCTTTTTTAATGGGATGATTTTTGTTGTAATAGATGGAGGACACGGAATTATTGTTTTTGAAAAATGCGCACAATAAAAATAAATCGAAATCATATGTTATAAAAAAATATAGATGGGTATATAAATATATGAGGGCTAAATGAGGACTTAAGGAGGTTTGTCATGGAAAAGAACGCCGGTACTGAAAAAACGAATTTTAAACAGTGGATAGTTGTTGGAGTGCTTGTTTTGGCAATTGCACTCATAATATATTTTATGGTTGCGACGAAGAAAAAAACTGAGACTTACAACCAAAATCTGAGTGCAAACATAACCGGTCTTTTGAATGCAAACAAAACTTATTACATCAAAGATTACGACAAAGAGGACGATTCATCCTATGGCGTTTCGAAATTTAAGTCGGTTGTTTTGCTCGGATATGACAATGCAAAACCTGGAGTCGTTCAAAAAGTCGCTGAATTCGGAGAGACAAAGGACGAGGATTATCTTTTCATTGCCGAAAGAAAAGGCAAGAAAGAAATAAATGTTCTATTAAAGAAACCGGTGGTTTTGAGCCACGAAGTGACGACAGATTTAAGCACTTCATCGGTCACAGAGACAAATGATCTCGTGTCGAATTTGAAGAGAAGAATCGAAAAGGAACTCATAAGCTCAAAGGACCAAGAAAGCATCTTTGAGGATACAAAGTCTATTTTAAAGACATATCTCGGAGCTCTTGGATACGAAAACGTGAAAATCACGGAAAAATAGCAGTTAGCCGTGCATACGCACAGAGAACATATATATTAGAAAAGGAGAGATTAACATGATTTCAGAAAGATTAGCAAAGGCAATTAACGAACAATTGAATTTTGAATTGGCAAGCGGATTTGTTTACAAGGGAATGGAAGCATATTTCGGCAAAGAAGGATATGACGGATTTAAACACTTCATGAAACTTCAAGCTGAAGAAGAATATGAACACCATCAAAAATTTGCTGAATTTTTATACGAAGTGGATTGCACAGTTGAATACAAAGCAATTCCTGACGTAAAAAATGATTACGAAAGTCCAAAGGCAGCAATCGAAGCTGCATTGGAACACGAAAAGGAAGTAACAAAGAGAATTCACAACTTGTACGAAATTGCACTTGAAGAAAAAGACTACGAAGCAATCACAACCCTCGACTGGTTCTTGAATGAACAAGTTGAAGAAGAAGACAACTTCAGACATATTCTTGACCAATATGACTTGCTCGACGACGCAAAGACAACGACTTATTGGATTGATAAGGAATTGGGAAAAAGACAATAGAATAGGGAAATTAAACGGCAGAACATTTGTTCTGCCGTTATTTATTTGCGCGCTAATTTGCGAATTATTTTGTAGAAAATTGTAGACGCTGCCGTAGCGGGATGGTTCTGCGAATCCTCCCGCAAAAAATGCCTCACTCCTAAAATATTTCATCTAAGCGTTTCTCATCGAAAATTCCTCGCAAATTACTTTTTTGCGGTCTATTTTGCGACCTGCTTGCAAACATCAATTATTTGCTTGCTCGGAGTGCACTTAGCACACCTGCGCAATCAAAAATTGAGTTTACGGCGCATCTCATCAAAATATCCACGCAAATAACGGCGAAGATTAATTGTAGAAAATTAAAAACGCTGCCCGTAGCGGCGACCAGTTTTTTTGCGGGTGAGGTAGAAATCTTCGATTTCGTAACCGAACGCGCAAAAAGGTGTATCGCCGCCAAGAGGGAAAATAGACAGAAATATTCTGGGAAACCTACAATGATGGATGAATTTAAAAATTGTTTTAGGTTTTGGTTTGATATTTTATTGGCATAGCGTTGTTGGTGGGGTTGTAAATTGTACGGGCGTGATATATGGCGTGAGGACATCATTGTTCCATACGTCACAACGTATGCCGTCACGCTACGTTGCGTACATATGCATATACAATTATAAAAATATAATAATTTTATGGATGTGAAGTTGAAAATTTATATATAAATGCGTACACGCTGTCCGTAGCGGCGACCAGTTTTTTTGCGGGTGAGGTAGAAATCTATGATTTCGTAACCGAACGCGCAAAAAGGTGTATCGCCGCCAATAAAGAAAATGGACAGAAAATATTCTGTGAAACCTACAATGGTGGATGAATTTAAAAAACGTTTTAGGTTTTTGGGTTCGAAGTTTTATTGGCACAGCGTTGTTGGTGGGTTTGTAAATTGCACGGGCGTGATATATGGCGTGAGGACATCGTTGTTCCTTACGTCACAACGTATGCCGTCACGCTACGTTGCGTACAGATGCATATACAATTATAAAAATATAATTAAATAAACTCTGCCAGTAGCGGCGACCGGTTTTTTATCCATCGAGCAGAAATTTTAATTTCGTCGCGAGATGAGATAAAAAGGTGTATCACCGCAAAAGGGGGAATGTTTTGGAGTTTTGGGGAGATTTTATAAGCATCCCAACCCCCACACATGCAAAACGCCCCAACCCAAACACCACACTCCCGCACAACCGCAACAAAAAAAGCACCCTTTCGAGTGCTTTATTTTTTTACCAACCTGTATAAGGTTTTACATATGTTCCGTTCGAGTATTTCGATGAGGACCAACCGTTTGATGTTTGGAATGCTCTCCAAATTCTCGTTCTGCTCTTCGGAACTTGTGAATAGCTGATTGTGTTTGTTGCAGCGACGATGTCGTAGTAATATGGGCTTGACATTGTAACGTCTGAGAATTTATTCATTTGTGCGCCATATTTATTGATGAATTCTTTGTCGACACCGAAGTTCAATGAGCGGTTCAAAATTTGAACTGCTTGTCCTCTCGTTATCGGAGCTGACGGATTAAATTTGTCCATTCCGATCCATCCTTTTACATATGCTGTTTGGATGTAGTGAACGCTCCAATAGTGTTTTTCGATTCCTAAAACATTGCCGTTTTGCGGAGTGTGTCCGCCGAGTCTTGCTGCGATGACGATGAGTTCTTCAATCGAAACAGGTTTTTGCGGATAGAAGTTTCCGTCCGGATTACCCTTCATGATGTTGTGCGATGAAACGAGGTTGACAGCCTTGTTGTACCATCTTCCCGATTCAACGTCGTTGAAATTCTTCGGAGCAAATGCAACTGTGTCGCCCGATTGTTCGAGAAGATTTTCAATGATTTGTGCCATTTCAGCTCTTGTAAGAGTTCCGCTCGGATTAAATTCAGTTCCGTTAACGCCCGTCATATAACCGCGTCTGATATAGAGTTTCATTCCGTCGGTCTTTGCTTTTTTGATTGCCTTTTCGAGCTCTTCGATTGCGCCCTTGACGGATGCTCTGCCTTTTGCAGCTTTTCTTCCGTAGTTTGCAGCGTCTGTGAGTTCGCTTCTGTATGGAGCCCATTGTGCATCGCTTCTTGATGCTGCAAGTTCTTCAGCTTCGCCGATCAACTTCTTGAGTTCTCTGATTTTTGATGAATTTTGGTCGTAATAATATCCGTCATAATAATATGGGTCATAATACCATGGATAGTAATCGTAGTATCCGTCATAATCTGATGAACTCGGATATGAAACTTTCATAAGAGGAGCGTCTGCACTTATTGCAACGGCATTTATTGCATCGACTGTTCTTTCAACAGCGTCTCTGATGTTTGAGCCGTAGTAGTAGCCGTAACGTCCTTGGTAACCGTAGTACGGGTCCCAATCTTCGTCATAGTCGTACCAATATCCTCTGCCGTAAGCATAGCTCGGATAATAACCGAATTCTCTTCTGAATTCACTGTATGTGTAA
The DNA here is from genome assembly GCF_034180565.1 of Ezakiella sp. Lineage (NCBI taxonomy): Bacteria > Bacillati > Bacillota > Tissierellia > Ezakiella > Ezakiella sp. Next base: position 33,406 of record NZ_JAXFOB010000011.1, read on the forward strand.
GGTACGCCGTCTCTGTAGTAGTAGCCGTCTTCGTAGTAGTCATACCAACCGTCGCGGTAATAACCTCTTCTATACTTGCCGTTCCAATATCCTCTGCCGTAATAGTCGGACATATCATATTTCGGATAATATCCGAAGTGTGCTCTGAATTCGCTATATGTGTAAGGAACGCCGTTTCTGTAATAGTAACCGTTTTCGTAATAGTCATACCATTCGTCGCCGTAGTAACCGTTCCAGAATTTGCCGTTCCAATACTTGTTGTAGTAACCGTTTTCGAAATCATTTGCAATGCTCTTTAAACTTGAAAGTCTATTTTCGAGATTTGCTCTTGAGCTTGGGCTTGCAAAGCCGTAGCGCGGATGAGTCATCATTGCATTTGCATTGGCAATTGTATTTCTGATTGCGCGTGGAACTCTTGTTGAATAGTTGTCGCTTGGAACAGACGGAGTTGTTTTTTTATCATCTGCATCTTTTGCATTCTTAACAACTTTCTCAACATCTGCAACTGTTGTAGCATCTTTAACTTTTTTTATGAAAGAAGCTTTTTCTTCATCAGTCAATTTAGTTAAAGCTTTGATTTCCTTTTCAGCATTTGTTTTTGCTTCAGCAAGTTTATCTACAACCGGTGGATCTTGTTTTTCAGTATCTGCTTTTTTAGCTTCTCCAACAATTTTTTTAACATCTTCAACTTTTGTAGCATCTTTAACTTGTTTGAGGAAAGGAGCTTTTTCTTCATCAGTCAATTTAGTTAAAGCTTTGATTTCCTTTTCAGCTTTTGCTTTTTCTTTTGCAAGTTCATCTACAACCGGTGGTTCTTGTTTATCATTGTCTGCTTTTTTAGCAGCATCTACAGCTTTTTCAACATCTGCAACTGTTGTAGCATCTTCAACTTGTTTAAGGAAAGGAGCTTTTTCTTTGTCTGTCAATTTAGTCAAAGCATTAATTTCCTCTTTAGCTTTTGCCTTTTCTTCAGCAAGTTTTGCTTTATCTTTAGCTGCTTTGTTTTCAGTATTTTTAGTTTCAGCTTTTTCCAAAATTGCATTAATTTCTGCATCTGAATTTGCATTATCAATTTCGGTTTTGTAAGAATCTCTTTCGGTTCCACTCAAGTATTCCAAACTATCGATTTGAATTTTTGCAGTTTCTTTAGCTTTATTAAGAGCATCTTCCGGGTTCGGTTCTACTATAGGAGTAGCATTTTCTCTAAAAGTATTTATAGCTTCTGTAAGTTTAGTAGTTGCTTCTTGCATTTTTCCAACATTTTCTTCTGTAACTTCGGTTAATGCATAAACTGTTTCCGCTTCTTCAATAGCTTTTGTGAAGTTGTTTTTTACATCTCCATCGGCATACTTCGAAAGATCGATTTCTTGAGCTTCATCAATCTTTGCTTTTAAAGCCATTTTGTTAGCTTCAAACTTTTCTTCAATCGTAGTTGGATCTACACTAGGTCCTCTCATCTCTTCTTGTTTCGTCACTTCTTCTTCCTCTGCAAATACTCTTCCAACCGGCAACAATGTCAACACCATCATGACCGCAACGAGTATACTGATAAATCTTTTCATACAATCCTCCTTGAATAAAATTTTTGGGCTTGCCCAAATAAGTACACTGTGACTTATAGAATCAAATAATGTATATATTAAATTTTTCTGACAAGTCATTATTTGATGATTCTATTATATATCATAGTTACCCGCAATTCAATAGTAATATTCAATAAATCCTATTAATTCATCACATATTAGCAAATTATTTTAAATTGCAATTCAAAATACAAAAAACTCATATGCATTTGAATTTTTATTTAACAAATCATTCGAGATGTGCTATAATAGTTGATGTAATTATTTATGGAGGTATTATATGACTGGCGCAAAAAAATTTACTACTAAAAAAATTGCTATTATTGCACTTATGATCGGACTTGTTTATGTCGGTTCGCTCATTTCATTCTACATTCCGGTCGGCATCGGAACTCCAACAAGACTTCACCTCGGCAATGGTTTTTGTCTTTTGGCAGGAATGATTTTGGGACCTATTTGGGGAGGCTTTGCTGCGGGAGTCGGCTCGGTTTTCTTGGACCTCACAAACCCTGCATACATCGCGGGCGCTCCTATAACATTTATTTTTAAATTTTTAATGGGTGCGGTTTGCGGTGCAATCGTAATGGGCAAAGACGGTCAAGGTCTAAACAAAAGAAAAAATCTCATCGGCGGAATTTTAGGACAACTCACATACATCGTCCTTTATATCGGAAAGACATTTTTATCCTTGAATCTTCTTTTCGGCGTTCCAAAGGAAGGCGCATGGGGAGTTCTTGCAACAAAATTCGTCTCAAGCGTTATAAATGCCGTTTTTGCAGTAATAATTTCAATGGTTCTTATGTATGTAATAAATAAGAGACCTGAAATCAGAAGACAAGTTGACGAAATAAACTAATGGATAGAGCACGCATCTTGCGTGTTTTATTTCATTTTTATTACATATCGAATAAATATGTATTGAAAAAAATTAGACGGGGTAACAATGTAATAGAGAGACGTAAATTCACGAAAAATTAAGGAGGTTTTTTTATGAAAAAATACATTGCTATAATATTGGCGGCTCTAATGCTCATAAGCATAACGCCGTTTAAAACTTTCGCCTATTACGGTGACGACTACTACGACTACTACTACAACAACTACGGTGACTTGATCGTAAGCGTTATGGGCGACGATCGCTATCCGATTGACGGAGCGATTGTAAAAATCTACGACTCATTTGGAAGAGAAGTCACGCCGATCGGCTACAGCAACACATACACATTGCCGTACGGCTACTACACGGTCGTTGCGACATATATGGGCGTCGAATCGAGAGAAACGGCTGTGGTAGATAGTTCTACAAACTACGTCAGCCTCACGCTTTCGACTTCAAACAACTACAAATACACATTTGTCGTAAACACCGTTGACAGAAACGGCTTCGACATAAGAGATTTGGACGTTCGAGTTTACGATGAATATGACCGCGAAATCACGAGCTCCGGCGGAGTTTACACAATCGGTTATGCCGGAAAATACAGAGTTGACGTTTACAGCGGCTACAAACTTGTAAAGAGCGCATACTTCGACTACACCGACATAAAAAGCGGTGCGCTCACGGTGAACATTGACGGCGGATTTGAAGCTGCGGATGCACCTCGCGCTTTGACGGACACGCTTAAAATCGCAAAAGACATCAGAAGATGTGGCGACTATGGCTCCGTTTCAAAAGACTTGAGAAACAGATTCGAAACAAGTCTCGACACAGTTTCAAACATTGTTGACGACTTCAAATATGGAAAATTCTCATACTCATACAACGGAAGATACTATGACAAATACGGAAAATACTACAACGGCTACTACAGAAACTACGACTCATACAGAAACGGCTACTACTATGTAAATGGAATTCCGTACTCATACTACGAATTCTACAAAAAATTCGGCTACTACCCGGATGAATATGACAAAGGTCGCGGCTACAACTACACCGCCGACTGGTACCTCGACAAATACAACGGTCTCTCGATGAGATATTATGTCGAAACCCTTGTCGACGCTGCAAATGCAGTGCTTGACGATATGCCGATTTCAAGCCTTTGCACACGCGACATCGGACATTTGAAATACCCGAGCATCTACGACTACAACGGCTTCGACACAATTGGCTCATACGACAACAAAAATGTAAAAGAAGCAAATGAACTTATCGCAGAAGCGAAAAAATTAAAAGACAAAAGAAACGATTCATATTGGAAAAAATATAAAGACAATCTTGAAAAAGCGATTGACGAAACAAACAAAGCTCTAAAAGGAAACGGCGGACTTAAAACTGCTGTAGAAAACCTTAGAAAAGCGATCGCCGAAGCAAAGAAAAACGACGGAAAGCTCTACACAAGACGCGCATACATGAAAGGTCTCACCTCGACGACATTCAGCCCGTCCGGCACATTAACCAGAGCCGAAATGGCGCAAATCATTGCAAATCTTTTGGAACAATCCGGCAAAAACTACTCATACGGCACAGCAAACTTCAGCGACGTTTCGCAAAGCGCATGGTACTACAACGCCGTGAGAGCCGCTTCGAACTACGGCATCATGGTCGGAAGACCGGGCGGAAAATTCGACCCGCAAGGACTTGTCTCAAAAGAAGAACTCATAGTCATCGCCGCAAGACTTGGCGGACACGAAGCTATGAACGGAAACACATTCCAAATCAAAGAACACTACTGGAGCGTTCCATACATCGAACGCGCTTTGACAAACGGATGGATTTCATACGGAGAGTTTAACCCGTCCGAAAAAATAAGCCGCGGCGAAACTGCAAAAATCATAAATAAAGCAATCGGCTACGGCGCCGACAAAGAATACATCAACAAAAATACGAACACAATGACGACATTTAACGACGTCGACAGAACAAATCCGTACTACTACGAAATTCTTGTCGCAACAAACACAATAAGCTACCAAAGAACCGAAACCCTTCGAATCTGGAGAGCGCACGTCACAAAAAACGGCACATGGAGCGATTCGAACTTCGGAAATGGCGACGTAATCTCGCCGATAAAATAAAATAAAAGCCGGCAAAACCGGCTTTTGTTGTAAAAGAAAGGAAAAAACATGAAGAAAAAAATACTACCCGTGCTTCTAGCACTCGGAATAATGGGAACCTCGGTGCCGCAAAAAACGACTGCGGCGGAGGACCTCTTGAAAAACCAAATAAACATCTCGATTGAAGACATGGTTATCGAATTCCCGACAGTACTATATAAGGAAGAAAACTATTTAAAACTGAGAGACTTTGCATACGTCATAAAAGACTACAAAGAAATCGAAGTCGAATACAAAAAAGATGAAAACGGAAAAAACAAAATCTACATCAAAGACGGAAAATACACGCCGAAGGGCGACGAACTGAAAAGTGAAATCGACTTCAAAGGCGCCGTAATCGGAACGGAAACTCTCTCAATCGGAAACGAAGACATCCAAATGAGTAAAGTTAACGTCAAAGGCTACAACTACTTCAGACTGAGGGACCTTGCAAAAGCTCTCGGACTCGACGTCAGCTGGAACAAAGAATCAAGGAGCGTGAGAATTAAAAAAATGGGCGAAATGAAAGACGGCACAATTCAATTTAGAGAAACTGCAACCGAAAAAACGGAACATTCTCCGATACTTCTCGTGAAAGACGCGGGAGAAGGAAACATCTCAATCACCTACTCCGTGAAAGTGAACACGGGCGGCTACTCACTGAAAACAAAATCCGTTCGAAGAGTGGGAAACAAAATCATCGTCACCCCGGACCTCATCGGACCGCCGGCTGACTCGATGGTAACCCAAGTCATCAGCTACCCTACAACAACAATCGTCATCCCGAAAGCGGAATTGCCGGAAGGATATGTGATTGAAATTGAAGGAGTGGGAGATGAAAACGGGATGTTGACGGATAGATAAATTTGCGTTCTATTTTGCGATATATTTTGTAGAAAATTGCAACCGCATCCGTAGCGCGACGGTTCTGTGAATCCTCGCGCCTAAACACCTGCGCAATTAAAAATTGAGTTTACTGCGCATCTCATCAAAATATCCTCGCAAATTATGGTGTGAATATGCATATGAAAGAATCGGTATTATGTACTGCCCCCTTAAATCCGGACACGGAAATAAGGGGGCATTTTAATGAATAAAATAACATATGAAGAAAAATTAAAAATAATTAAAGAAAACGAAGATGGCTATGGAAAAGACTATCTTTCCAAAAAATATAATATA
>NZ_JAXFOB010000031.1:0-60118 GCF_034180565.1 Ezakiella sp.
ATTGAGGGGCAAGAAAGGGCTGTCGACTCTTATAAAGGGTTAAAGAAATCCCTCCTTCAAAAAATGTTCCCTAAGGAAGGAGAAAAAATCCCCCAAATAAGATTCCCTGGTTTTGATGGGGAGTGGGAAGAAGTACAACTAAGTCAATTAGGAAAAATTCAAACTGGAAAGACACCTAAAACTTCAGATAAAGATAATTATTCTGATGATGGGATTTTATTTGTAACCCCTACAGATATTAACGGATTAATTGTTAAAGATTCTGAAAGAAAATTATCTAATAAAGGCATTTTAAAAACTAAAATAGCTAAGAAAAATTCTATTTTAATTACTTGTATAGCTAGTATAGGAAAAAATGCAATTACTTACGAAGATGTAGGATTCAATCAACAAATTAATTCTATTGAATTAAATAAAAATAACGATCCTTACTTTTTTTTAACATCTTCTATAAAGATATCACATAAAATAAAAAGCTTCGCTTCTTCTGGAATGATGCAAATAATAAATAAAACAGATTTTTCTAATGTAACTACCTTAGTCCCATCCCTCCCAGAACAAAAAAAGATCGGAGATTTTTTTAAGAAGCTTGACGAGCTAATCGAGGGCGAGGAGAAGTATTTGGAGGACTTGAAGGTCTTAAAGAAGTCCTTGTTACAGAAGATGTTTGTTTAAGGAGTATGTATGTCTATTGTAGATATAAGTCAAGAAAAAGTTTTGGAAGATAATTTAATAGAAAGCCTTGTTCAATCCGGACATTGGACCTACCATCCTGAGCTTAATAATGAGGAGAAACTCCGGGCCAACCTTAGGGTTATTATAGAGAAAAATAATAAGGCTGCCCTCAAGGATCAGAGGCTAACGGATGCGGAATTTGCCCAAGTTAAGAATCAGCTAACCTTCCCTTCCTTTTTTGAGGCTGCCAAGGCCCTTCGTGGGGAAAATGGTAAAGTCAAGGTTAGTGTCCAAAGGGAAGATCAGTCCTTGGGGAGAGTAATGCTTCTAGTCCTTGATAATAGGGACATAGCAGGAGGCACTTCCGTTTATCAGATTATTAACCAATACCAGGCACCTAGGCTTAGACCTATGGATAGTGATTCCAGGTTTGATGTGAGCCTTCTTATCAATGGTCTCCCCCTAATCCATATCGAGTTAAAGTCAAGGGCTGTAGGCTTCATGGAGGCTTTTAATCAAATTAAAGAATATGTACGAGAAGGAAAGTTTAGGGGAATTTATTCCGCCTGCCAAATGTTTGTAGTATCTAACGGTGCCAATACCAGGTATCTTGCACCGGCAAGTCATGATAGGCTTAATGCTAAGTTTTTATCGCGTCGGGTTGATAAGGACAACAGACCTGTTGAGGATTTGTTTGATTTTGCCAAGGCTGTCCTTACCATTCCTCAGGCTCATAGGATGGTTTCCAAGTATACGGTTTTGGACTACGATAATGAGTCTTTGCTTATCCTAAGACCCTATCAAATTCACGCTATCCGTGCCGTGATGGATGCCTTCAAGGAGGGAAGGGGCGGCTATGTCCGGCACACGACTGGCTCGGGTAAGACTCTCACTTCTTACAAGGTTGCCAATAATCTTCTAGAAGTCCCTATGATCGACAAGTCGGTTTTTATAGTAGACAGGGTTGATCTAGATAATCAGACAAGTGGAGCCTTTACTTCTTATGCCAAGGGAGATTTTGTCGATATTGACGAAACCGATAATGTAAGAGGCTTGGTCAGCAAATTAGTTGAAGATAGGAAATCAGTTATTGTTACTACCATTCAAAAACTAAATTATCTTATCAAAAGATATGAGGATAAGAAGGATAGTCCAACTTATAAGAAGCTTAGGAAACTTAATCTGGTTTTTGTTGTAGATGAATGCCACAGGGCCGTTTCCAGTGAGAAGCAGCTTACGATTAATAAATTTTTCAATAATCCCCGCCGGTTCGGTTTTACAGGAACACCGATTTTTGCTGAAAATCAAAAGCAAGCTAATGGGGATTTGGCGCGTACTACCAAGGAGCAATATGGATCATGTCTCCATCAATATACTGTAAGGCATGCTATTGAGGATAAGGCTGTTTTGGGCTTCCAAGTAGAGTATAAATCTACAATTTCTGAGGATGATTTTTATGATATTGTAAAGGATAAAAATAAGGATGTGGATTTTGAAAATTCTGACAAGGCCTATCTTGAAGGTCTAATTGACAGTGGATATTATGAAAAAGATGCCCATATGATCGAGGTAATTGACACTATAGTCAACAAGTCTCGCCTCAAGTTCGGCCTTGATAGGGGAGCTGGCAAGACCTTCTCTGCAATCCTTACGACATCTTCTATAGAGAAGGCCCAGAGGTATTATGAGCTATTTTGCGACTTGAAGGAAGGTAGGCTTGATTTAAAAATATCCGATAGGGTTAGAAAGCTTATGCCAGATTTCCCAAAGGTCGCTATTACCTATTCCATAGCTCAAAACCAAGAGGAAACTGGGCTCAATAAGGAAAAGATGAAGAAGGCCCTTGGAGATTATAACGAAACTTTTGGGACAAGTTTTACCCTTGATGAGATCAAGGCCTATAACTCTAACCTAAATGAGAGGCTAGCTAGGAAGAAGGTCCTCTATGAAACAAGGTCTGAGCAAGTAGACCTAGTTATAGTAGTTGATAGACTCCTTACAGGTTTTGATTCTCCTACTACTGCTCTCTTGTTTATAGACAGAGCCCCTATGAGACCTCAAAACCTAATCCAAGCCTTCTCTAGGACTAATAGGATCTATAATTCCTACAAGACCTACGGGCAAATCGTAACTTTCCAAAGTCCTGACCTCTATGAAAAAAGTGTTGAAGAGGCCTTCTCCCTCTATTCTAACGGTGGAGAAGACTATATCAAGGCCCCTAGCTTTGATGAAAGTTTAGAGATTTTTGAGAAGGCCCTAACAAGCTTTACTTCCTGTGTAAGTAGTCCTTCTGATGTGGACAATTTAAAGACCCTAGATGAAAAAATGGCTTTTGCCAAGGCCTTTCAAGGACTAGATAAGGCCCTCGCCAATATCAGGGTCTATGGTCAGTATGATGAGGAAGAATTCTTTAAGAAATATGACCTCTCCTACAAGGACCTAGAAGAATATAATGGCAAGTATGTCAATATAATAGAAGAGATTAAAGAAGAATTGGATAATGGAGATGACCCGGATCAAGATCAGCTCCTTGATATAGGCTATGAAACCCTAACTGTAGGGGTGGATGAGATCGACTCCTCCTATCTTAATAGGCTTATGGATATAGCCAGCAAAAAGGGCATAGACCTCCCTAGAGAAAAAAGGGAGCAGTCTAAGGAATTTATCGAGCTAAGGGAGAGTTTAGAGAAGGCTAGTAAGTCAAACCCTAAGAAAATCAACCTCTATAGGGAAGTGGCAGAAGATATCCTAACCAATCCAAACAAGTACAAGGAGATCGATATGGAGACCTATATGGAAAATAAGATTTCTGATATGTACCAAGAAGGCATTACAAAGCTTGCTGGTGAAGTCAAAGTCCCATACGATAAGGCTGACTACTATGCCAAAATTTATAAGAGAGAAAACGACAATGGCAACTACCTCCTACAGTATTCAGATATAGACCAGGTCAAAAAAGAGCAAGACCTGAACCCCCTCAAGGCCAAGAAATATGTAAGGGGCAAGATATCTACCATTATGAAAGAAGATATAGAACCCTACAGGACATAGTAGTATGAGAAATATTAACTAAACCCTTTCCCACCTATTGTGAGGATTTTTATTGGCTATTAGCTTTGTATTTTAGTAGTATAGTAACTGTATCGTCTATGAGACCTCGCGGGATAAGTTATAATACTTTCATCGTTTACTTGCAGAATCTACGCCTTGGGTTTACGGTTACCTTTTGGGACTTTGCTATCTTAGGCTAGCTCGCCTACCTGTTACGCCTTATATTATGTTCCTGTTCGTCAAGCCACGATTTCGCTACCCGTTCTTCTCTCCCACATGTCACCATGTGAAACTTGCAAGTTGCTATGGGATTCGTTGACAACTACGCTCCTTAGGGAATTTCACCCCAGCATTAGAACATGCCCGTCATACCAAATAAAAAAAGGTGCCTAATCAAGCACCTTTCAAAACAAATTCTTATTTTGTTTTCTTTTCTGTTTTTGTTTCAGCTTTCTTTTCTGTTTTAGCTTCTTTTGCTTCTTTTTCCATTACAGCTTTTTCGTCTTGGTAAACTTGAATAGCTGTTCTTGATGCAGGTGATGCAGGTCCGCCACCCATGATTTTGCAGCATGCTACGAGGTCAGCGAGTTCAGCTTCTGTAACACCCACTCTTGCACATTGTGCTCCGTGGTATTTCATGCATCCGTCACATCTTACAGCGATAGCGATTGCTAAAGAGATAAGTTCTTTTTCTTTAACTGTGAGATATCCGTCTCTCATAACATTTTTGCCGATTAATGAATATTTTTTAGCAAATTCAGGTTTATTAACGCTAACGATGTCGTCGCCAAGTTCGCCTTTAAATTCTGTAATCGGTTTTAATTCGATTTTCTTTTCAGCTTCTTTTGCGCCTGCTTCTTTTGCAGTTTCTAGAGCAAGTCTTCCGAATGCTGTTGAAGGTCCGCCACCCATCATTACACAAACGCCAACCATTTCAGCAAGTTCTTCCATTGTAGCACCTGCTTCTACAGCGTATTTTGAGTGTGTCTTTGTGCAAGCTTCACATTTTACAGCGATTCCGACTGAAAGGCTGATGAATTCTTTTTGTTTTTGTGTCAAAGCTGAGTCGCCTTTGTTTGCTTTTGCAGCATTTGAGAAAGCATCTGAAACGTTTTTGTTGTATTTTTCAAATAAACTTACTTTTTTTGTTTCAGCTTTCTTTTCTTCTTTCTTGTCAGCAGCAAATGCACTGAATGAGAAAGTTGTTGCAGCCATAACTACTGCCAATGCTAATGATAAAATTCTTTTAGTCATAATGACCTCCTTGATATTTAATAAATTACATATCATATGATACCGCTACCTATTTTTTTAGTCAAGGGCGATTTTCTCACATTTTCAGAGTTTTTATTTTTTTAAATGTGCATTTTTAAAGGGTTAAATGCGTGCTATTATTTTAATCAATAGCAGTCACAAGTTGTATTTGTTTTTTCAATAGTTCCATAACAATGATTTACATTTCGAAAAGTATTTCGTTTTGTTTTATATAATTTATGTAATAAAAAAAGCTCATCTAGAGCTTAGTTTAAAATGTATTTGTCCCTTATTTTTTCGAGTTCTTTATAGACAGCGTAGACGTATTCGTAGACATAGTTTATGCCGAGGTGGAATTCGTCATTTGCGTTTTCCAGCATTTCCTGAAGTTCGGTCGATTCTTCGTAGATGTAGTCAAGAAGTCTGTCAATCGAATTGAAAATCGAGTCTACATTCGCGCGCTTAATAAAGTCGACGGTGTTTTTTTCCTCTCTTCGGTTCAAGTACTCGATGTTTTTTCTCGTTTCTTCGTCGCCGTTTATAGTTATTATTGGAGTTACAACTTCTTTCAATATCATTTCGAGGAAATTTTCATCATTCAGCGGCACAATCTTCATTTCTTCCGGAATTTCTCCGATAAATCTGAAAAGTCCGCGATCCTCTTCGTCCGTTTCATACATATATTCAATAAGATTTATTCCCTCTTCGACTCCTTTTTTAAATTCGGCGCTCGCATTTTTTTCCAAAAGTTTTTCAAGGTCGTCCATTATTATGTTGAACAGTTCGTCGCGCAATCCGTCAAATTTCGAGTTTATTGCCATGAGAGAGTTTTTCATTTCATCAATTTTTTCCATAATTAATTACCTCTATTCTTTCCATTTTATTATATCATATATTTTTCATATTTCAAAAAAATCAATATTTACATTTTTATTACATTTTAGTGATTATTTATTTACATATGTATATTATTTTATTTTTTTACAGTGTTTAAAATCATAAACTCTATTTTTTAATTACAGATTTGTAACTAATATTTAATTTTATATAAATATGTAAAATATTTGTTGAATATTAGATTTTCATATGATATTATAATGATGAAATCGGATTTTTAAAGTCCGGAGGAGGTTATTTATGAAGAAGAAATTTTTAGCACTATTACTTTCGCTTATGTTTGTTTTTTCAATCTGTGTTAATGCAGCAGATTTTTCTTTCAAAAAGGGCGATGTAATTAATCAAAACTCAAGATCATATATTGAATTTTCGAAACTTTCCGATTATGGTCTTAAAACTGAAAAAAAGGGAACATCTTACACAATTTCCGACGGAAATGCAACACTTGTTTTCAAAGAAAATTCAAGTGTTTTCACTGTCAACAATACTCCATTTACAATGGACACAAAGACGATTGAAAAAAAGAATGAGCTTTTAATTCCATTAAGAATTTTATTTGAAACGCTTAACTATAAGGTCGGTTGGAATAAAAATACAAAGTCGATCGCCGTTGAAAAGCTTGCTGAAAACAAGCTTCCTGTAAAAGCAAATGATTACACGATCACAAAGCATCACAACAAGGTTGTTTCACTTGCTCCGTCTGTCACAGAAACATTTTTCGATCTAGGCGCTGAAAAGATGCTTCTTGGAAGAAGTGAATATTGCAATTATCCTAAAGCTGCTCTAAGTCTTCCATCCGTGGGTTCTCTTAAAGAGCCGAGCCTTGAAAAGATTGTAAGCCTTAAACCTACAGCTGTAATTGCACAAACTCACTATAAAGAGGAAGTTTTAAATGAACTAAAAAAAGCAAATATCGAAGTTATCGCTATGGATACTCCGAAAACTATGGAAGAAACATACGAGATAATTAAGAAGATCGGTTTAATTTTAGACAAAAATTACGAAGCCCGCGCTCTTTGTTCAACAATGAATGCAAAACTTGAAACTGTTGCAATGAAAACAAAGAAGCTTTCAAAACCGTCAGTTTATATTGTTGTCGGCACGGGACAATACGGTGAATATACTCACGGCAAAGATTCGTTCATGAACGGAATTTTAACAGTTGCAGGATACACAAACGCTCCGACAGATGCCGAAGGTTTCAGCTATACTCTTGAAAAGTTGATTCAAAAGGATCCGTATTATATTTTAACTCCGAGCTTTGCAACAGAAGCTGTTAAGACAGAAAAAGCATACAAGGGTTTAAGTGCTGTTAAAAACGGTCGCGTTTTTGAAATTGACGCCGATATTTTCTCAAGACCTTCAAGAAGAGTTGTTGATGATGGTTTAAAGGTACTATTAAAAATTGCTCACCCTGAAGTTTTGAAAACTTTGGAATTTTAATGAAAAGGAAAACATTTTTAGCCATTTCATCAATCTGTTTACTTTTGCTGATGATTTTTGCAATTAGCAAAGGTTCGGTTGAAATTGAATTTTCCATTATTGTAAACTCTATAATTGAATGGATAAAGAAGAGAATGGATGGGGTCAGTGCTGATGACTCCATCCGTTTTATTATTTTTAATGTGCGAATGCCAAGAATAATTCTTTCGGTTTTAACCGGCGGACTTCTTTCGATGGCGGGCGCAACATATCAGGCAATTTTTCAAAATCCTATGGCAGATCCGTATGTGATGGGAGTTTCATCAGGCGCTGCTTTCGGTGCAACTTTGGCAATTGTATTTTTACCCACCGCAATGTTCGGAGGATATGCGGCTGTAAATATTATAGCTTTTCTTTTCGCAATACTTATAACCGCCATTGTTTTTTTATTATCTCGAACAAAAAACGGTGTAGATACTTTCTCGGTATTGCTTTCGGGAATTGTAATCAGCTCGGTTTTGTCAAGTTTTATTTCTCTTATAATGTTTATCCACAACGACGAAGCCATGAAGATAATAACTTGGACTATGGGTTCTTTTAATGCGAAAAGTTGGGATCATGTTCTGACGATTTTGGTGCCTACCGTAATCGGTTTTGTACTCACTCTTTACCACGGAAAGGATTTGAACGTTCTTGTTATGGGTGAAGAGGAAGCAATCGGTATGGGGCTTGATGTTAAAAAGTTAAAGAGAAATTTGCTTCTCATTTGTGCTCTATTAACTTCTGTCGCCGTTTCTGTAAGCGGCATTATAGGTTTTGTCGGACTCATTGTTCCTCACTTTATTAGGCTTATCTTTGGTTCTGATCATAGATTTATGCTTCCGGCGTCTATGATTTTCGGTGGAATGTTTATGTTATTTTGCGACACCATTGCAAGGTCGATTTTGGGCACATTTGAAATACCCGTCGGAATCATAACGTCTTTAATAGGCGGCCCTCTATTTCTGGTGCTCCTTATAAAACACAAAAGGAGTCGAAAAATATGATAGAAGTTAAAGATTTATATTTCAGTTTCGGAAAAAAACAAATTCTTAAAAACATTAATTTGAAATTAACCGCAGGTGAGAAAGTTATTATAATCGGTCCGAACGGTTGTGGGAAAACGACACTTTTGAGGCTGATTTCAGGTTATCTCTCTCCTTCCAAAGGCGAGATTTTGTTAAAAGGTAAGAGTATAAAAGAATATAAAATAAAAGAACGCGCAAAAATCATCGCCATGATGAATCAATCAGGAAAAACACCATTTAATTTCAGCGTCGAAGAAACCGTTAAAATGGGGAGGTATCCTTTTATCTCGTGGTACGGTGGTTTTTCAAATGACGACAAAGCCATTGTAAATAAATCCATTGATTTAATGAATATAAATCATTTAAAAGAGCATTCCATTTTAAACATCAGCGGAGGAGAATGTGCAAGGACAATGGCAGCGCGCGCATTTGCCCAAAATCCCGAATTAATGCTTATGGACGAACCGGTGAGTGCTCTTGATATCAACCAAACTCTGCATCTTATGAATTTGGTTAAATCCGACGAAGACCGAGCTTTTTTAATCGTTTTACATGATTTAAATCTTGCAAGTCAATATGCGGAAAAACTAATTCTTATGTGTGACGGAGAAATAGTTTCACAGGGCTCCCCCGAAAAAGTTATTACTGCCGAAAATATAAGTGCAGTTTATAAAATTGACTCAAAAATTATTTATGTGAATAATCGACCATTTATCATTCCATATGTATAGATTTTAGCTTGAGAGTTTTTCATTTTTGTGTTATTATATACTCATAATATTTAAAGGAGATTTTTATGAGCAACTTTTTAGAGAGATTTGAATCGGTGGAAAATACTGAAGAATGCATAAGAGAGATGAACGATTACAGTTTAAATTTAATTTATTCAATCGAGTCGGAGCTGATGGAGAGAATTTTAATTCTCGGAAAAAATGAAAGCGGTTTTTATGCGACGACTATGAACGATTATGCAGACTTTCTAAAGAGTATGATCAAGTATGAAAAGGACGCATTGATCGACAGCGAAGTGCAGTTTGCTCTAAGGAGTGTTTCGGTCGGAAATTTTGCAACTCTTAGAGACGAAGTGAGGTATGCGCCTGAAGATGCTTTCGAATGTCTCTTTTCAGATTTGAGAGAATATACGCAAAAGAAAAATATCGACAAGGAAAATTTGAACGAGGATGATTTAAGAGCTTCAAATGTTGCAATTCTCGATTTGGCAGATGCGATGAGCGAAATGAAGGAACAAGTTTTTTCGGAAAACGAAAAGATTTTGGAAATCATCGAAAAATACAATCCAAAAAATAAACATCAAAAAAACTGACAGAAGTTTTTCTTCCGTCAGTTTTATTTTTATTTGACCAAGTGGCAAGCCACGAAATGTCCGGGTTCGACTTCTCGAAGTCCCGGATGTGGTCCCGTACATAATTTTTCGTCTCTTCTCGGACATCTTCCGTAGAATACACATCTGTCGGGCGGGTCAATCGGACTTGGCACGTCGCCTTTTAAGATTATTCTTTCTTGGTTGTAGTTGTATTCCGGAACAGGTATTGCGGAAAGAAGCGCTTTTGTGTATGGATGAAGCGGATTTTCAAAGATTTTTACATAGTCCGCAAGTTCAACCATTCTTCCCAAGTACATTACGGCAACTCTGTCCGAAAGATGTCGTACAACCGAGAGGTCATGCGAAATAAATAGATATGTTAGTTCTTTATCCCTTTGAATGTCTTGTAACAGGTTCAAAACTTGAGCTTGAATCGATACGTCAAGTGCTGAAACCGGTTCGTCGAGAACGATGAATTCAGGTCTCATTACAAGTGCTCTTGCGATTCCGATTCTTTGTCTTCTGCCGCCGTCGAGTTCGTGCGGATATGAGTTTATAAGTCTTTTTTCGAGACCTACTGTTTCCATCATTTCAAGAACGACTTTCTCAATCTCTTTTTTGTTTTCATATATTTTATTTACATAGAGTGCATCGGCTATCAAATCAAAGGTGTTAAGTCTCGGGTTTAAAGATGAATACGGGTCTTGAAATACGATTTGCATTTCGCGTCTCAATTGATTCATTTCTTTTCTGGTTTTGCGATTCATTATATTTTCGCCATTAAACCAAATTTCCCCGCTTGTCGGTTCGTGAAGTCTGATTATCGCACGACCCGCCGTCGATTTACCGCATCCGGACTCTCCAACGAGTCCAAGGGTTTCCCCTTTTTTGATTTCGAAGTTTAAATCCTCAACCGCGTGAAGCAGACCTTTCTTTGTCGGAAAGTATTTGCACAGATGTTTTACTTCAATGAAATTATTTGTCATAGCTTTCCTCCTCTACTTCTCTTCTCCGTTTTCATCGACTTTTTTCGAGTCTTTGTATAGAAAACATTTTACATAGTGTTCAGGTGTAACTTCATAGACCGGCGGTTTTTCCGTTTTACAAATTTCCATACATTCTGTACATCTCGGATGGAATTTGCATCCCGTCGGCAAGTTTGTCGGGTCCGGTGTGGCTCCCGGAATTACTTGAAGTCTGTCAACATCGCCCGTCAGTTTCGGAATTGATGAGAAAAGTCCGATTGTGTACGGGTGTTTTTTGTCGGTGTAGATGTCTTTTGTGGAGCCTGTTTCAACAACCTCTCCTGCATATACGACCGAAACCTTGTCCGCAATTTCAGCGATAACTCCCAAGTCGTGGGTGATCATGATAATCGAAGTGTCGTATTTTCTCTTCAATTCCTTCATAAGTTCCATAACTTGTGCTTGAATTGTAACGTCGAGCGCAGTTGTCGGTTCGTCCGCAATAATTATTTCCGGATTACATGCAAGCGCCATAGCGATGACAATTCTTTGTTTCATACCGCCGGAAAGTTGGTGCGGATAATCGTTTACCCTTTCACGTCTGATTCCGACGACGTCGAGCATCTCGAGTGTCTTTTCTTTTATTGCCTTTTTATCGAGATCGGTGTGGAGCGTGAAAACTTCTTCGATTTGTTTTCCAATCGTCATAACCGGGTTCAAACTGGTCATCGGGTCTTGGAAAATCATAGAGATTTTTCCACCTCTAATCTTTCTCATTTCTTTTTCTTTTTTCGTTAAAATATTTTCGCCTTCAAATTCGATTTCTCCGGCGTTTATTATTCCCGGCGGATCCGGAACGAGGTTTAAGATTGCAAGAGCGGTTGTAGTTTTACCTGCCCCCGTTTCTCCGACAAGTCCCAATGTTTCCTTTTTATTTAAAGACAAATCCATTCCGTTTACGGCCTTTACAACCCCTGAATCTGTGTGAAACTCAACGGATAGGCCTCTTACATTCAACAAATTTCCTTTTTTCATATTGCCCTCCTATCTCTTAAGTTTCGGGTCAAGAGCGTCTCTTAAACCGTCTCCCATAACATTAAGTGCAAAAATCGTAACAACAATTGCAAGTCCCGGGAAAAGTGTTATATGTGGAAAATCCATAATATATGAACGTCCGTCCGAAAGCATTGCTCCCCATTCAGGTGTCGGCGGTTCAAGTCCGAGTCCGATAAAGGAAAGACCTGCCGCATTAATGATTGCATATGCAACACCGAGAGTTGCTTGAACGATAATCGGCGCCATACAGTTTGGAATAATGTGTTTAAAAATGATTCTTAAATCGTTTGATCCGTTAGCTTTTGCGGCTTCGACAAATTCGTTGTCCTTGATTGTCAAAACGGAACTTCTTACAATTCTCGCATATGCAGGGACAGACGCAATACCGACCGCAATCATCAAGTTTCCAAGTCCGCTTCCGAGCGCACTCATAATTGCAATTGCAAGAAGAATATCAGGAATTGCTTGGAGAACGTCGATAAATCTCATGACGAGTGTGTCGACCTTGCCGCCGTAATATCCCGTGATAGCTCCGAGTGTAACTCCGAAAATAAGTGCGATTGAAACGGAAATAAATCCGACTTTCAAACTGATTCTAGAGCCATAAACAACACGTGAGAAAATATCACGACCGAGGTGGTCCGTTCCGAAAATAAATTGACTGTTCGGCGTTTGATACGTCGGTCCAACCATTTCGTTGAATTCATACGGTGCGATAATGTCGGCAAAAATTGCGACGAGCACGAGAATGACAAGTATAATAAGTCCAACCATCGAGAGCTTATTTCTCTTCATCCTCTTCATAACTTCGCTCAAGCCGGTTTGTCTTTTAGACCTTCTTTGTTTGATTTCGTTTTTTAAATTATTGTCTTTCATATCGCTCACCTACACATATTGACTCTTTACACGCGGGTCGATGAAAGTATAAAGAATGTCTACAATCAAGTTTACAAGCGCAAATGTGACTGCAACAAACAATACGCACCCCATAACAAGAGGAATATCTCTCATCTTAATGGAATCAACCATAAGTCTTCCGATTCCCGGTATTGAGAAAATAACTTCAGTCATAAGAGCGCCGCCCATAAGTTGTCCAAATTGCGTTCCGATAACGGTTGTAATTGGAATAAGTGCATTTGCAAGGGCGTGTTTTCTTGTTATAACTCTTTCTTCTTGACCTTTTGCTTTTGCGGTTCTGATGTAGTCTTGTCTTATAACTTCAAGCATGGAGCTTCTGGTTTGTCTTGTAATAACAGAAACTGATTGTGCACCAAGTGCAACAGCCGGAAGTACCCATTGATTCGGACGGTCAAAACCGGAAGCCGGAAGCCAACCGAGACGAACGCTGAATAGCATAATTAAAAGTAGTCCCAACCAGAAAACCGGCATAGAAATACCGATAAGGGCAAAAATCATGGTCAAGTTATCAAATATACTGTATTGTTTTACCGCTGAAATAATTCCGATTGGAATTCCGAGTAAAACTGCGAATGTGATTGCTAAAAACGCCAATCTTATTGTTGCGCCGGCTCTATTTCCAATTTCTTGAACTACCGGCATTCTAGTTCTATAACTGCGTCCCAAATCTCCCTTTAATACCAAATTGGAAACATATCTTCCATATTGAACAAAAAACGGATCATTAAGACCGAGTTCTTCTCTAAGTTCCGCTACTTGCTTTTCCGGAGCCGATGGTCCCAGAATATTACGAGCAGGATCTCCCGGGGTTATGTATAATAACCAGAAAACAAAAAGGCTTACTAACAAAATAACCGGAATTAAATAGAGGATTCTTTTTAAAATATATTTAAGCATATTGCCTCCGATCTTAAAAGTTTAATATAGGTGTAAGGGGAGAATTCTCTCCCCTCACCTTAAATTCTTATTTATTTTCAGCTGCTTTTACAGAAACTTTTGAAAGTTTGTAGAAACCGAAGTGGTTCATTTCGAATCCTTCAACATTCTTTGAAGTTGCAGCTGTAAGTTCTGACCAGTATTCAGGAATCCAAATTTGATTGTCAAGAATGTATTCTTGAGCTTTTTTATAGATTTCAGCTCTCTTTGTTTGATCAAGTTCTTGTCTAGCGTCATCTAGTAATTTGTCCATTTGAGGGTCTTCTAGCCAACAGTAGTTACCGCCTTCACCCTTTGCACTTGAGTGGAAGCAAGGGAATAAGAATGTATCCGGGTCCGGAGTATCTGAAATCCAAGCGATTTCAAACATATCTTGTTTAGCATTCTTTAGTACGTCGTTGAATGCAGACCATTCCATAACATTGATAGTTACGTTGATACCAACATCTTTTAATTGTTCCTTAATAATAGTAGCCATATCGACACGTTGTTTTCTTTCGTTTGTAGAGATAGATGTGTCAAAACCATTAGGATAACCAGCTTCAGCAAGTAATGCCTTAGCTTTTTCAACGTCTCTTTCCTTAGGTTTTGTTTCGCCACCGATTGAGTATACAAGTGTTGGAGGCATTGAGTTTGAAGCTGCCTTTCCAAGACCGAGCCATACCTTCGGAATCAAATCAGGAATATCGATTGCGTATGCAATAGCTTGACGAACCTTTGGATTGTCAAACGGTGCCTTTTGAGTGTTAAATCCAAGATATGTTGTACCATAGTCATCAGATTTAAGCATAACTAAATTTTCATCTTTTTCAATCTTTTCAACGTCCATAGGTTGAAGTTCATAAACGATGTCTGCTCCGCCTGTTTGAAGTTCAACGAGTCTGTTTGTAGGTTCAGGGATAATCTTGTATTCAACCTTAGCCATCTTAGCCTTTTCACCATAGTAGTCTTCATTTCTGCTTAGCTTGATAGCGTTAGCTTTAGACCATTCGTCAAGTTTAAACGGACCTGTTCCGCAAACCTTATCTGTAGATGTACCATAGCTGTCGCCTGCTGCTTCTACAAATTTTTGGCAAAGAATTGATCCACCCGGGTGCATAAGAGATGCAATAATTCCAGGATAAGCAAACTTAAGATTAAATCTTACAGTATAATCGTCGTCAGCCTTTATAGAATCTTCATCGATAGTATTGAATAAGTGCTTTACGTTAGGTGCTTCGCATGCACGTTTCAAAGAGAAAACAACGTCTGATGCTTTCATTTCTTCTCCATTGTGGAACTTAACTCCCTTTCTTAAATGGAAAACATATTCAGTATCAGAAATCTTATCATATCTTTCAGCAAGTAGTGGTACTTCTTCAGCTTTGTCATTTAATTCAAATAATCCTTCATAAATTTGAACCAATACCTTTGATGACGAGTTGTCATTTGTGCCCATTGGGTCAAGTGAAATAGCATCTGCGTCGTTAGCTACATAAAGTGTATCTGCGTCGCCTTTCCTTGTACCTGATGATTTGTTGCCATTACCGCATCCGGCGAGTAGTGTCATAACCATAAGTAATGACAACACAATTGAAAATAACTTTTTCATATAAACCTCCTTAATGTGGGTAAACCCATTTTATATTAAACTTGCATATCGCAAGAAAAATATCTACAAAAAAAGACCGCTCTAAAAGAACCCGGCCCTTTGCATAAAAACAGTATGTAATGAACTTTCGTTAATCTCGCAACTATAAACCTTTTCAAACGTTATAAAAAACATAACTGAACCTCTCAAAAAATCCATCTACCATTTAATAGACATCCACTTTAATCTAATGCCTGTCTATAGATATATTATACCACTTGAAGAACCGTTTTAATCATTTTGTAATAACTTTTTTGAAAAAAATAAAGAAAAAATTTTCGAGAAGAAATTTGGAGATATTTTTTTGGCATAATAGTGAATCTTAAAATCGTGTGATTTTGGATGCATTTATTCTTTGCAATTGTCTATGTATATGTAAGTCTCATATCGCCAAATTTGATTTTCGTTGTTATAACAACATACAACCATAGGTGTGTTCATAAAATATCTCTCCAAAAATATTACCAATAGATACTTTCTGCGCTGATAAAATCACTAATTGCATACATTCTCAATCGCATTGTACCGCCATATTTGATTTTCGTTGTTATAACAACATGCAACCATAGGTGTGATTATAAAATATCTCACAAAAAATATCACCAATAGATATTTTCTGCGCCGATAAAATCATTAATTGTATGGCTTTGCAATCGCATCCGTAGCGTGACGGCATACGTTGTGACGTAAGGAACAACGATGTCCTCACGCCATATATCACATCCACAAAATTTACAACCCTACCAATAACGCTGTGTAAATAAAATATCAAACCCAAGCCCCATTCAATTTTCACCCCAAAACCCGCCGTTACAACAGCGCGCACACCTCTATAAAAAAACACCTTGGAGACGCAGTGTTCCCGAGGTATTTTGTCACACCACATTCTTCGCTAAAATGGATGAATAACGCCGCTTTGCAATAAACGACGTATTATATCTCACCCTAATTCGCAGATAAAATTGATGAAAAACGGTTAGTGCGAGAATTTTTAGGAGCGAGGCATACTGGCAAGTATGTCGCAGCGACTAAAAAGTCGAACAACCGTTTTTCGCAATTTTAGCAAGAATAGACTCTCTTTGGAAGAAGCGAGCAACCGAGGCGTATTGTTAAATACGTCGCAGGTTGGGAACTTATGAAAAGCAAGATAGTCGCCATTTTAGCAAGAATAATTCCGTGTGAAATATTTTAGGAGTGAGGCTTTTTGCGGGAGGATTCACTGAACCATCCCGCTACGGCGGCGTACAAAAAATTATACAAGCATAAATCATTATCGCGAAAAGATAGACCTAACCCGTGCTTTTTGATTTGAAAAATCAAAAACACGATGGTAGGTCTTCCGCAAAGACGTCCGACGACATTTCGACGAATAGGAGAAATGAGTCGTTGACGTCGACTGCAAACCGCAAATAAACCCTTTACAAATAAAAAAAGCACCCCCTCAATAGGGTGCTTAATTTCTTATTTTACTTCTACTTCAGCGCCAACTTCTTCAAGTTTCTTCTTGATGTCTTCTGCTTCTTCTTTTGCAGCGCCTTCTTTAAGTGCCTTTGGAGCTCCATCTACGAGATCCTTAGCTTCTTTAAGTCCAAGACCTGTAACTTCTCTTACAACCTTGATAACTTTGATTTTTTCTCCGCCTGCTGATTTAAGAATTACGTCGAATTCTGTTTTTTCTTCAGCACCTGCTGCTGCGCCTGCTGCTGCAGGACCTGCTACTGCAACTGCTGCCGGAGCTGCTGCTGATACGCCAAATTCTTCTTCAAGTGCTTTTACAAGTTCACTTAATTCCAATACTGTTAATTCTTTTACATCTTCAATAAGTTTAGTTACTTTTTCACTCATTTTAAATACCTCCGATAATTTTAATTTTATTCTGTCTTACCTGCTCTGATTTGGTCAAGAGCAATTACTAAGGAACGCATTGTTCCAGATAGTACATTTGCGAAGCCTTGGATTGGGCCGTTCAAGCCACCAAGTACTTGTGAAAGGAGAACTTCTTTTGTTGGAAGTTCTGCTAATGCTTTAATTCCGTCTAAATCAATTTCTTTTCCGTCAACCATTCCCGATTTGATAACGAGTTTATCATTATCTTTTGCAAATTTGTTAGAAACTCTAGCTGCAGCGGCAATGTCGTCGTATGCAAATGCTATAGCATTTGGTCCGTGGAAATTCTTTGTAAAATCTTCATATCCAAGTTCTGTGAATGCTCTTGCCATAAGAGTGTTCTTGTAAACTTTGTAGTCGACGCCGGCTTCTCTGAAATTCTTACGAAGTTCGGTAACATCTTCAACATTAAGTCCACGATATTCAACTAGAACCATGGAGGAAGCTTTTTCAATTTTTTCTTTAATTTCCGCAACGGTTGATTCTTTTTGTTTTAAAACTGCCTCTCTCATTAGACACCTCCCCATTTATATTAGAAAAGACCTCGAAAACGAGGTCTAAAAAAATCACTAAAATAAAAACTTTTTCATACACCTCGGCAGGATTTACGTGAAACGCTATTTCACAACCGGCTTTCTTCGGTTTTCTTATTCAACATTAATTATTATATCAGACATTTTTTCATTTGTCAAGCATTTTTAAAAAATATTTTAAATTATTTTTTACTTTCTATATTCCGCAGAATATTGCGATTTCATCATATTTATCTAGCTCTTCAAAAATATCTCCGTCGTAAAATCTCGGGTCCACAATTTTTATTTCTCCATATTGCTCCGCAAAAAATCCGATGAACGGATTTGCAAACGAATCCTTTAATAATAGAAGAGATTTTTCTCCGAGTCCTTTAACAGTCACCTCGCCGAAGTTTCCACCCATATATGCGAGATATTTGTCGACTCCGCCCGCGCGAGTTTCATCAACCACAAGCGCCTCTTCGTCTTTTCCGTCAATCGCTCTTTTAAATTTCAAGTCCTTCGTTTTTTCGTTGTACACAATTGAGAAGTCATCCTTAATAATTATTCCGGATTTTCTCGCTTCTCCTCCGATAAATCTTCCAAAGCTTTCCGTTTCTTTTTCATTTTTAAATCCGAGCGCATGGAGCACTTTTTTCACACCTTCGGAGTTCAAGTGGTGGTCGCCTCTATAGTAGTCCTCAAGTGTCAAGATGTTTGTAAAGTCGATTTCCGATTTGTTTTTTCTTTTATCGAATTTCTTTCGGTAATTCTCCGAGATTTCCATTTTTTTCAGCGCAAGCGGTAAGTTGTCCTCGAAATAGAGTTTGTACGGAATTAAATACGCTTTTAGATTCGGATGTTTTTCCTTTTCCATCAAAAGTTTTTCAATCAAAACATTTTTTATCGGTTTTTGCGTGAGCCTTGAAAGAGAAAGATAGACTCCGTTTTTCTCCCTTTCTCCCAAAAAGAAGTCCTTGTATGAGTTCACAGTTGTAAAGCCCACTTTCGCCGGCACGCGGTCCGTCAAAGCTTCTTCAAATTCTTTTCCGAATGAGCCGTCAAAAATGTTTTCTTTTGTGAGCTCCGGATATTTTTTGAGTTTTCTCATTTCAAACTCGCTTGCCTCTTTTTTGTTAAAAAGAATCAAGGTACCCATGAGCATCAAAAATATTAATACAATTGTAGAATAATTTTTCTTCATTATATCACCTAAAATCTAAAGTACAAAAACGGGTTGTAGTTTCCGGCCACGAGTGCTGCAATCGAAAGTATAAATACTATTGTAAGCACGACAATCTGTACGGCTTCTTTTTGTTTTTCAAACATTTCTTTCGGTTTCGGTGTCGAAAATAGTATTCCTATTACAAATAGGATTCCATATTGCAGCAAAAAGCTTGTGACCTCGCCCGAGAAAAACGGTTTCGAGCCGAGAGACGTGAAAAATGCTCCGATGTCTTTCAAGTTGGTCGACGTGAAGAGCACCCAGCTGAACATAATTATTATCAGCGTGTAGATTCGTGAAACGAATTTCGGCGCTTTCTCGAGAATTTTCAAGAAGAAATATTTTTCCAAAATCAAAACGACGAAGAAGTACATTCCCCAAAGTATGAAGTTGTAGTCGGCGCCGTGCCAAAATCCGGTCAAAAACCAAACGACAAAAATGTTAAAGATGCGTCTTGCTCTTCCTACTCGATTGCCGCCGAGCGGAATGTAGACATATTCTTTGAACCACGAACTCAGTGTCATGTGCCATCTCGACCAAAATTCGGTTATGCTTTTTGAAATATACGGATAGTTGAAGTTTTCCGGAAAGTGAAATCCGAGCATTCTTCCCATCCCGATTGCCATTTTCGAGTAGCCCGCAAAGTCGAAGTAGATTTGAAGGCTGTACGCGACGAGTTTTAAAAATATGAGCGTCTTTGAGCTTGCGTCGGCAAATGTAAAGCTGTTAAAAATTTCTCCGAATTTGTTTGCAAGAAGCACTTTTAAAAATAGCCCTTCGATAAATATTCTCATTCCCACATTGTACGAGTTAAGACTGTCGTCGCGCTCTTTCAATTCATTTTCAACGTCTATATATTTTACAATAGGGCCCGCAATCAGCTGTGGAAAGCTCGTGACGAAAAGTCCGAAATCCACAATATTGTCCGCGATGTTTACACGACCTCTGTAGCAGTCGATTGTGTATGAGAGCGTTTGAAATGTGTAGAACGAGATACCGAGAGGAAGAGCGAGATTTAACGGCTTTATGTTAAATCCGAATTCGTTTACGACTTTTATAAAGAAATCGGAGTATTTAAAGAAGAATAATATTCCAAGATTTACTACAATCGAGTTTATTAAAATCAGTTTTTTCTTTTTGTCGCTCGCTCCAACCATGAGTCGACCGTTTGTGTAGTCGAAGAATGTTGAAAAGAGCATTATCAATATGTAAATCGGCTCGCCCCATGCGTAAAAAAACAAGCTCGCAAAAAACAGCCACAGATTTTTATATTTCTTCGGCAAAAGTTTATTTACTATAAATACTATAGGAAAGAAGTAGAATAAAAAAAGTATGGATGAAAAAACCATTTTGTCTCCTCGTGATAAAAAAATAAGGGTGCTCGAAAACGATACACCCTGAAGTTTATTTAAATTCGTTTAAAATAGCGTCTTTTGCTTTGTCGGCACCTTCGCCTACAAGAAGAATCGAGTAGTTGTCTTTTTCAAAGAACTCCGCTTTTTTGAGAAGTTCATATTGATCCGGTAAATAGGAGCTGAAAATTTCAAGGTTGTTGTCAAGATATGACTTTATGCCTTTTTTGACTGCATCCAAATTGCCGTCCTTTGCCTTAACAATTACAATTTGCGACACTTGAATATTTGTGTTCGGCATAGCAAATTTAAATTCTTCGTAGTTGTCTTTTGTGATTTCAAAAAATGTATTTATCATTTCAGGATCACTTTCATCGGTCATGATTTCCGTGTCCATATTTTGTTTTGCCGCTTCGTATAGCTTTTCTATGCCCGGGTCATTCGAACCCTTGTCGTCACTCGCATTGTCGTTTTTTGTGCAACCGCAAGCGAAGAGAAGCAAAAATGCGCTCAAAAAGAGAATTGCCTTTCTCATATTTCCCCCTAATTAAAATAATTTACCTGTATAAATTTCAACCAATATCTGTGGAATTTTTTATTTAAATGAATTCCGTCCGGCTCATAAAATTCCGGATGCGAATTTATAAACGGTCTAAGGTCGATAAACTCAACATTCATTTCTCCCGCAAGTTCCACAAGAGCATCGTTGAAAGATTTGATCTTGTCGTTGGAAACACGAGCCATAGCTTTTTTGTTTTTTACATCGACGGGCAAAATACTTTGGAAATAAATTTTCGCATTCGGCAAACTCTTTTGAAGCTCCGTAACGAGCTCCTTATAACTTTTCTTGAAAGTCGCCGCATCCTTTACATACATAGAGTCGTTCATTCCAAGCATAATATAAATATGCGTCGGATTTTTCGCCTTGATATTTTTTATTTGTTTTTTAGTAGTTCTTATATTTTGTCCCAATTTTGCTACTACGTTTTTTGTTTCCAGGTGTTTATAGTACGAAAGAGCGTTTGAAATCGAATCGCCGATAAAGACTGTGTTTTTGAAAACTTCTTTAAAGTTTGTTCCATCGTTCGGATTCACGTCGTATTTCGGCTTTTTGTCTTTTTCATTTGCCTTTACAAGGTCGTTCTTTTTCTTATTTAAAAGAGCTTGTTTTTGTTCTTTTAATGAAGATTGCCCCTTTGCAATAAGAAGTCCCTCCAAATAGTCATCCCCCGAGACAACACCGTCCAATTCTTCAGCTCTCGCAAGAGCTCTTTTGTTGAAGTTTGCGTTATCGATATAGAGAAAAACACCCACAAATAAAAATATACATAGTAAAGAGACAAGTGATATTTTCTTTTTCACTGATAAACCTCCTTCCTATGCAATATAAGAAAATGGTCGGGGTGAGAAGATTTGAACTCCCGGCCCCATGCTCCCAAAGCACGTGCGCTACCAAACTGCGCTACACCCCGACGTAATAAAGATTAGTGAGAATCTCACTCACAAATATTAAATTTATCCTGCTCGATTACCGAACAATGATATTCTAACATATAAAAATAACCTTGTCAACACTTTTTTTATAATATTTTAAAATTATTTAAATTAAACCCGTTTGGGCCCCGATCGGCCGTCCGTGTATCATAATTCACACCCGCCATGTTCAGGTGGGTAAACTATTTCCCGCTCCGACAGTCCACTCAAAGGAGGCATTGTCTCGGCAAGGAAAAACGGTTATTTCCCGTATAAAATTTGTCGGTTGAATTAAAATACGTTACGCACCGATCAGGTTACTTTTATTATAACACACTAAATTTCATTAATCAAGAAATAATCGTTTATTAAAAAACAAATTTTTGGGTATAAGTAGAATATAGAATTATAGAAAGGAAAATGATTATGAAAAGATTCTTACCTATTATTATCGTAGTCGTTGTGCTCGCCATCATTTTCGGTGGAATGTACAACGGACTTGTACAACAAAACGAAGAAGTAGACAGTGCATGGGCACAAGTCGAAAACGTACTCAAAAAACGTGCAGACCTTATTCCGAATCTCGTTGAAACGGTAAAAGGATATGCAAAACACGAAGAAGACATCTTCGTAAAAGTTACAGAAGCAAGAAGCAAAGTTTTGGACGCAAAGACGCCTGAAGAAGCTGCTGAAGCAAACGCAGAACTCACAAAGGCAATCGGCGACATCAACGTAGTTGTCGAAAACTATCCGGAACTAAAAGCAAACGAAAACTTTATGGCTCTTCAAGCCGAACTCTCAAGCATTGAAAACGAACTTTCAACAGAAAGAATGCGCTACAATGACAAGGTTAAAGTTTACAACCAAGATGTAAAGAGATTCCCGAAAAAATTCATCGCAGGAATGTTCGGATTCTCACCTAAGGAATACTTCCAAATCAGCGAAGCTGACAAGGAAACACCTAAAGTTGATTTCAACAAATAAAAAATCAGCATAACTCGAGAAAGGAGTCATTTAGAATGAAAAAAATAATAACTATATTGACTTCGCTTTTACTTTTATTCAGTTTTACGGTTAGTGCTGACAGAATCAGCGACTTTGACTACAGCACTCTTCCGGATGCGGACTACTACTTTTACGCATACGACGAAACAAACACATTGAGAGAGAGCAGCAAAAAGTTTATTATTGACCATTCAAATGAACTATATGAAAAGACGGGCGTTCAAATAGTCGTTGCAGTTGTGAATGATTTAAACGAAATGACTATTGAAAATTATTCGACTCGTCTATTTGAAAAATGGGAAATCGGCGACAAAAATGACCAAGGTCTTTTGATTGTTGTAAAACCGAAAACGGCGACCGAAAAAGGTCAAGTCAGAATTGAAGTCGGATACGGCTTGATGAAAGTCATACCGGCGCAAAGAGCTGACCAGATAATTCGAAATGTTATGATTCCGAGATTCAAAGAGGAAAATATGGAAGCCGGCATAATGGACGGCTACGAAATCACTCTTGGGCTTATTGCAGACTATCTCGGAGTTGAAATCGAAGGAATCGACGCTTTCGGAAACTACGGTGACGAAAGAGAAGGAAGAATAAGTCCGCTCATGGGTCTAATAATCTTTATATTATTTATGATGCTCATAAGAGGCGGCGGTCGCGGCGGATTAAACACACTGTTCTGGCTAAGTAATATGTCAGGTGGAAGCGGAAGAAGCGGTGGATTCGGCGGAGGTTTCTCCGGTGGAGGCGGCTTCTCCGGCGGTGGCGGAAGATCCGGCGGCGGCGGCTCAAGCGGAAGTTGGTAAAGGAGGCAATATGCAAAATTTAACACTATATATAATGAACACATGTCCATTTTGTAAAAAGGTTTTAAGATTCATCGAAAAAAATTCCATCGAAGGAATTGAAGTGAAAGACATCATTGGAAATGAAGAAAACGAAAAAGAGCTCATCGAAAAGGGCGGCAAAAAACAAGTTCCAATGCTTATGATCGGCGACAAACCTATGTATGAATCGGACGACATCATTGAATATTTAAAAGAAAATATGTAGACATAAAAACCGGAGAGAGAATCTCCGGTTTTTTCTTTGCCGACTATTGTAGAGCCTTTGTAAAAAACGGCCTTTTATTTTTCAAGAATAATTATTAACGATTTTTATAAAAAATCTCTACGGAAGATATCTCCGAAAACATTTCTATGAATAGGATAAAAGAGTACTGACGTCGACGGTACGTGCGCCGTTAAGTCACAGAAAACGCCCGAAACGAATATGCATTTATATGTCAATAAAAAAAAGAACCGGCGCATGTCACGCACCCGGCTCTTTCATAAATATCTCAATTTTCAAGAGATTATCGATGAGAAACGATCATTTAAAGTGTTTTTTCGCGAGGCGTATTGCAACGTCGAAAACACGTAATCAATCGTTTATCGCAAAATGATAGCCCTAACCCGTGCTTTTTGATTTGAAAAATCAAAAACACGATGGTAGGTCTTCCGCAAAGACGTCCGACGACATTTCGACGAACAGGAGAAATGAGTCGTAGACGTCGACTGTAAGACCGAAAATAATCCCTCTATTTAAAAAGTCCACCAATCTTATCTACAACATCCCCCACGATATCTGAACTTTCAGCTTTTTTCTTGATATCATCAACATAGGTCTTGTCGATTTTATCGATTTCGCTCTTTACACTTGGTTCATTTGTCGATTATGCTTTTTGCCATATCATCAGGCAAAAGTACATAGAGTGCTTTCGAGATTGTCGGTTCGAGTTTGTTTAAAATTGATGTGAGTGTGGTTGCATCCAAGTTGTCGGCTAAAGATTTGACCGTGCCAAAGTTTTCGTTGCCAATGAGTTCGCTCACTTTGTTAGCGATTTCTCCTGTGTCGTTTCCAATTCCCAATTTTTCTAAAATATTCATAGTTACCTCCTTGAATTTTTATTTCCGTTTAAAAACTACATATTTATAGTTCAAACCGGTTTTTTCATCTATCATTATTTCGCTCTCACTCTCAAGAACAAATCCGTTTTTTATCGGGTCCAAGAGTGTCGAGTCGGCTTTTAAAGTTTTCAAAACGATTGTTAGATACATATATCGAATATCGTGAATAAGCGAATTTACCGTGTTTGCTCCGCCTATAAGCATACCGTTTTTATCGTTTTTAAGTCTTTCTCTAAATTCATCGAAGTCGTGAATGACTTCGTCCGCACCTTCCGGATTTTTCGAAGAAAGCACAATCATTTTTCTACCTTCGAGAGGACCCGTCGATTCAAAAGTCGAGCGACCCATATAGAGATTTTTCCCCATTGTTATTTCCTTAAAACGCTTCAAATCGTCGTCAATCCAAAAAAGCATTTCGCCGTCAATGCCGATTCCATAATTCAAATCGCACGCCAATATGATTGAAACGCCACCGTCCTCTATTCTTTTGTTTATGGTTTCAAGGTCTACTTGAAGTCGACCACTGTCTCTAGTATCCATCTTTTGTCGTCCTTTTCCTTTAATTTTTTCAAAACATTTTCTTTTATCTCTTCGAGATTATCGAGTTTGTTTTCATCAATCGCAACAGTTATAATGTTGCTTTCGCCCAATATAATATCGTGGACGCCTTTGACTCCCGAAATTTCTTCGATTCGATGTTTTATTTCAAGACTTTTTTCGTCAGTGATTTTCGGCTCTATATGAACAACAAGGTCAATGTTTGTCTTTTCTTTTAGTTCAACAGTGAGTCTTTCAATCACATCATGCGCCTCGCGAACCGTTAAATCCGGGTCGACTTCGACGTCTGCTGTCGCAAAAACGTGGTCCATTGATTTTCTGTCTACATAAATATTGTGAATCGAGTTTATCATGTCGGAGCTGTTTAGCGCTTCTTCAATAGCTTTCAAATCCCTATCGCTCGGCTTTTCACCAATCAAAGGTGAGATTGTGTCCTTTAAAGTTTCGTATGCCGAGTAAAGAAGTATGAGCGAAATTATGAGTGCAACAACTGAGTCCAAGACCGGATAGTTTCCAAAGAAAAAGCTTGTAAAGAGAACAGTTGCGGAAATTACAACGTCAAAAAGTGCATCCTGTCTATTTGCTTTAAAAATCGTGCTTTTAAAATTTAGATAGTATTCGTGATTTAAAAGCGAAAATACGGATTTTAAAACGATTGACACAATCATAAACACCCTTGTGATTGTGTCGATTTCAGTTTTTTGTGGATCGATTATGCCGCCCGCACTCTTTACAAGAAACTGTAGTCCGATAATCGCGGTCACAACCGAGATAATAAACCCGGTGATATATTCGATTCTATCGTGTCCGTACGGGTGGTCCTTGTCCATCGGTTTTCTGCTCATGCGCATGCCGACCATGGTAAGAATTGAAACGAAACTGTCCATGAGATTGTTTACCCCGTCGGCAAGGACGGAAATCGAACCCGTCGCGATTCCCAAAATCATTTTCGGTATCGCAAGCACCAGTGCAACAACAAGTCCGATTTCACCGATTTTCTCGGAGCCTTTTTTACTTGTTATAAGTTTTTTCCACATTATTTATTGTCGTCCTCTTCATTTTTTCCACTGTAAAAATTCTTTTCGTATTCCTCAAAGAAACTGCTTTTGTTTTCGGATTCACTTTCGTCGAAATTCCTCAAAACTTCTTCCTTGTATTCCTCGAAACTTTCAATACCTTCCTCAAAATCGTCATTGATTTCCGAGTAAATGAGATAAGCGGATGCAACAAATGCATTGAAATAGTATCCGATAAAGTTGAATACAAAAGATATAAAGAAAATGAGTATATGACCGCCCGCTCCGGATTCGAAAATCTTTGATATCATGTCCAAGGTTTTTCCGAATTCAAAATTGCCGAATACTGCAAAATTGAGCACTGAAATCATTCCGAATGTGAGAACAAAAGTTATGAGTGCAATTAAAAGCACGCTCTTTATATATCCCGGCTTCTTGAATGTGTCGAAAGCGATTCTAAGCGATTCCATAATCTTTCTTTCCGGATTGTTTACAACTGCAATTTCCGCAGTTGAAATGAAATATGCAAAAACAATTCCTAGAAATGCAACTACCGCCATAAATATCGGCATATACATAGTAATAATCACGAAGAGCATAAGCGGGAAGATCGCAATCAGCGCCAAAAACATCGACATCAAAATCGATTTTCCAACCGCTTTGCCATAAACTCCCGGTTCGCTATCTTCGATTCCCTTTGCTTTTCTGAAAAAATATACCAAAAATGTTATGGTTGCAATGCTTTCCAGAATTCTTTGAACCGCCGCCGTCGGACTTGTGGTTTCAATTTCAGATTTAAGTCCTTCGACCTCGCCCTCAATCGCATTTTCCCTTTCAATCAAAAATCCGTCGCCCGTTATTGCCGGGATTATCGAAACGATAATCGAAAAAATAATCACAACAAGTAACGCATTTTTATTTACAAATTTTATCGTGTCCTTAAAAATACTTCCTATTCCGTAGCCACCGGCTGCGTATTTATCTCTAATTTTTTTATCAAAAGTCATAATCTCACCTAAATCACAAAATCTCCATTTTCAAAGATTTTATATTCTTTTCCTTCCTTGTCGTATCCGACAATTTCAAGTGTTTCATCGCCCACCATAAAGTCCACATGTTCTTGTGAATCATTTATGCCGTGCTTTTCAAGTTCTTCTTCCGTCATCTTGTCGCCGCCCTTTAAACATGTCGGATATGCTGCGCCGAATGCCAAGTGGCAGCTTGCATTTTCATCAAAAAGTGTGTTCATAAAAATGAGTCCAGAGCGATTTATCGGACTTTCGACCGAAACGAGTGCAACTTCGCCGAGGCTTGACGAACCTTCGTCGGTCTTAATCAAATCCTTAAGATTTTGTTCGCCGTGCTTTGCGCTCACTTCAACCGCCTTGCCTTTTTCAAACACAACTTTGAATTCGTCCACAATTGTGCCGCTCAAATTTAGAGGCTTTGTTGAATAAACAACGCCGTCAATTCTGTTTTTGTCAGGCGCCGTAAATATTTCTTCTGTCGGCAGATTCGGAAGGAAAATATTCTTTCTGTCATCTTCTGAAACCGCTCCCATCCAAACGTGACCTTCCGGAAGACCGATTGTGAGGTCCGTTCCTTTTGCGGTTTTGTAGTGAAGTCTATCGAGTTGTAACTCGTTTAGTTTCTTTCCGCGGGCTTCGAGCTTTTTCAAATGTTCATCCCATGCAGCCATCGGGTCTTCCCTGTCCAAGCGGACAGTTTTAAAAATTGCTTCTTTTAATTTTTCCACAGCTTCTTCGTCGCTCAAATCCGGGAAAACTTTTTTTGCCCATTTGACTGTCGGATATCCGACAACGCACCAGCTGTTCATATCGTTCATAGTGTATTTCATTGAAGGCTTCATAACCTTTCCGACCGCTTTTGACCTCTTTGCGATTCTCTTCGGGTCGATACCCTTAAATAAATCCGGATCTCCTCCGGTTATAGAGAGATAAAAGCAACCGTCTTCCGCATAGTCGACAGCTTCGTCAAGATTGTATTCTCCGAAATGTTCGAGCCTTTCTTCGCTCATATGCTCCATATTGAGCCTTTCGAGAGCTTCATCTCTTATATTAACCTTGACCTCAGCCGCTCCTTTTTCATATGCCATCTTTGCAACTTCTCTTGCAAACGGCAAATTTTCGGTGTTTGCCTTGATTCTTAAAATTGAGCCGTCCTTTATATTGAGTGCTTTGTTTACTATTAATTCCGCATATAATTTATCGTTCATATTTCCTCCAGATTACTTATCAGTTTTATTTGTTTTAGTTTTAGCTTTTGTTTTTGTCGTCGTCTTTTTATCCGCCGTTTTTGTCTTTGTTTTCACTGCAGACTTTTTCTGAGACGTTTTTGTGCTCGCCGATTCAGATTTTGATTTGTTTTTTATCTTCGGCTCAGCCTTTTTCGCAGTCGCCGGTTTACCCGTATTTGCAGTCGTCTTTGTAGACTTCTTTTTTACAGTTGTGACCTTTACTTCCGGCGTGTCTTTATTTACGGTCGCCTTCGGCTTTTTGCTCGAATCGTTCACAACTTTCTTTACATCTTTTACATCAACCTTTAAAATCTTTCTCGCACGTGAAATTTCCGACGCATCAAATTCATAATCGTCGCTCGCTTCATACCACTCAATTTTTTTCGGCAGCTCTATTTCATAAACCTTCGCCAAAAATACAAGCGCTTCTCTGTCATAAATTTCATGTTCAAATAAAAATCTATAAATATCGTAGACGTCAGTCTTTTTAAATCTTATATCTCCTCTTTCCATCATGTCGAAGAGATCGTCCGCTCTGAGTTCAATCCTATAAATCGAATCAATCATCGACAAATCCGAATACTCCCATCTTCTCTTCGGGTTTAAGTATGACAAAAGCTTCTCAAGCTCCTCTAAGTTTCTTTCAAGCGTATGTTTCGACTTTTTAATATTTCGAAGTCCGTCCTTAAAATCTATGAGCCTTTCTCTGTCGGCCTTTCTTTCCTCAGGATAATTGACAGGATAAAACTCTTCGGCAAGACTGTTGGCAATCTTCCAAACTTCAAAATCACAAGTAAGTTTAATTAAATCCACAAACACCCCTCCTTACTTTAAATCTACTTAATTATATACCCGATAAAGCAATAGAAATAACTTAAATCGACGGTTTTTCCAAACAAAAAAAGCAGGTCGTCGCCTGCCAAAACTAGAGTTTTAAATATTCATTATTATCTTCTTTATAAATTCCGTCGGACTCAATGCCCTCCGCATCCAAAATCTTTTGAACATCTTCAACACTCATCGCCGTTCTTGCCGCAAGACCGCACGAGCTTGAAATCTTTCTCGGAACCGGAATCAACCTGAACTCCGGTTCGTTTTTCTTTGCGCTTTCTTCAAACATAAGCGCGTCTGTCAATTGGTGAAATGTTACAACAATCATCTTAAATCTCCTTTACTATATTATACAAGGAATCGGTGGTGAATTGCAACACCGCATGTGTATAATATATTCGTCAATATGTAAATTCGCCCATAAAGGGCGAACTTTAAAAACTATTTCATTGCTGAAATTGTGAATTCATCATTATTTTCACTTACCGTAACTTTGTAGCCGTTCGAAATTAAAAATCTCGAAACATTTTCCTTCGCAACGGTTGTGTCAACCATAACTTCGATTTTCTTTTCGCCCTTGTCAACCAAATCTTTTGTCATAATGACAGGTTCCGGGCATGCATATCCTCTAGTATCAAGCATTATGCTTTCTCCCTTCTACATAAAAGACCGATGAGTACGACAACTACAAGACCGATAATTCCTGCAATGATACCGTTCGGTGTAACACCTTTACCGCTTGAAGCAAGTCCGAAATTGTGTGCAAATGCAGCACCCACGATAAGACCTAAAACAACAACTGCTGCGTCTTGGTCGCCTTCACCGGAAAGGATAGTTTGTCTGATAGGACATCCGCCCAATAGACATGAACAAATACCTACAAGTCCATACCGAGGAAATTCCACAAATGATTTGTGTGTGCAACAGGTTGATTTTCAAATCCAAAATGGAATTGTCCGAGAATTAGATTTAAAACAAGTGCACCCACAATAACGCCGCAAAGACCTAGAAGTGGTGAATAATCTTTGATTAAAACAGCATCTCTGAAACCTGCAGCTGTACATAATCTTGTTCTTTGTAAAATAACTCCGACAATAAGACCTGCTGCGAGTGAAATGATAATCGGGGCGTGTTTTGAACCAGGTCCTTCTTCGCTGAATGCGATGAAATCAGGACGTACTAATAATAAAATTAAAAGTGCAATTGAAATTGCCGGCATAACATATCCGCCGAGCTTTGATTGTTTGTGAGCACGTCCGAGACTGAATCCTTTTTTAAGGAAAACAATTCCGACCAAAATACCTGCAACATAACCGAGTAGACCAACTACTGCATTCATATCGCCTCCGCCGATTCTAAGTAACATTCTCAAAGGACATCCGAGGAAAATTAAAGCTCCGATCATTAAAAAGAATCCTAAAATGAATCTTAATGCAGGGCTTGAACCGCCGCGGGATTTAAAATCCTTGCTGAGTGTTGAAGCAATTAATGCTCCGATTACGAAACCTAAAATTTCAGGTCTCAAATATTGAACGACCGGTGCCTTGTGAAGTCCGACAGCGCCGGCAACGTCTCTCCAGAAACATGCGACACATATTCCCATATTTCCAGGATTTCCGAAGTATACCAAAAGTGCTCCGATTGCACCAATGATAAGTCCGCCTATTAAAAGCGAAAGATTTCTCTTCTTCATAGTATAAAACCTCCTTATAACATATATTATAATACAACATAACAATAATTACCAATAGATAAACATAATAAATTTATAAAAACCTATAACATAAATCTATACTAAAGATTACAAATGGTTAAATGTGATTTGCTACACTTGATTTTTATATGATTATATTGTAATATTTATCAGTGGCGACAATGCCGCAATTAATGAAACACAAATAATGCGAAGGAGGAAATATGAAAACAACAAAAAACATATTAATAATATTTACAATATTCGCAAGCCTTGTCTATCTAATCACCGGTTGCAAAGACGAAAGCGCACAACCTATTGAAAAAATAAAAGTTTCAAACATCTCATCCGAAGAAGACCGAACAATTTGTCGCGACAAACTCATCGAAAGCGGACTCGAAGAGAAAAGAGTCGACAAATTTATGGAAATGGTAAAATCGTACAATGAAGACGTGAACGGAGAACTTCCATACAAAAATGGATTCGTGGAAACTGAAAATATAAAAACCGACTACACAAAAACCGTCGATGAATTTTACAAAACCGAAAATAAAATCGGCTCAAACTGCAGAATAAACACATTCGAGCTGCTCCTCGGAAACATCGAAATCAAAAGAGTAAAAAGCGACAACACAAGCACTCTCGACTTCGACAAAAATTCACTCGAAAACGAATTTCCGGAGCTCTTTACAAAAGATGAAACAACGAAATTCGAAACATATTTTGCGCCGGTCAAAGCAAAAATCAGCACCGACAAAAAAGACCAGATTGCCGAAATCAAAAAAGCCGTAAACTCGCGCGGAATAAAATGGAACGACAAAATTGACGCAAAAATTATTTCAGTATGGTTCCACAACGACGACGAAATAGACGGAAATATATTATTCATCGGTCACACCGGAGTCCTGGTTCCGTTTGATGACAAGCTCATGTTCATTGAAAAACTTTCATTCAATGAGCCATATCAAGCAGTCATCGTAAACAGCCGCACCGAGCTCTCTGACTATCTTATGGAAAAATATGACATTGAATACAACCAAAAAACCACGCGCCCGTTTATCTTTGAAAACGGCTCGCTCATGAAAAATTTCCGTCAAAATCCGGAATACGATAAAATCCAAAATAAATAAGGCTCTAGAATATCTATGGATTTAAACTCTCCGTAGATATTCTAAAGCCTTATTTTTATTTTCCGAGCGGCTTGATGCCGTAAATTCCGGACCACCAAGTCGTGATTGCCTTGTCCATTTCAGTTGCAAGATACAAACGGTCCTTGCCCATCGGCTCGCCGTTATCGTATTTCATATCCCAGTTGTTCGGGTCGTAAACTTCGTAGTAGAGTTTGCCGTCGACAATTCTGTAGCCCTTAATCAAAAGGAAATGTCCGCCGTCAAAACCGTAAAATCTTCCGATATTTGACGAATTCGGATTTCTGTTCGGTGAAATTTCTCCCATCTTTATACATACAAGTACGATGTCACCGTTGTTTAAAAGGTCCGTAATCGTTTCCGGACTCTTGTAGAGCGCATCTTCGATGTTCATATTGTTCGATTCAAAATAGCTGTCGAAAATATTTGTGGTCCACCAATCGCCGTCGTTTGGAATTTCATCCCTGAGCGATTCGCCGGTTGCGGTGCTGTTCGGGTCGAGCCATTTTAAAATCATCGCCATTGACGTCGGTCCGCAGTTGCCGTCGCTGTATTTTCCGGTGTGCCCTTGGTCCATATACCATTCATAGTCTCTGTTATGTGCGACTTCGGCCTTCAAATCGTCGGCGTCGTCAAAAATCATTTCGCCGTCTTTGTATGAGAATTTCAAAAGATGTGCCATGCTCATCAAATCGACGAGTGCATTTTTATCGTCCTTTAAAATTACATTAGCATCTTCAACTTTTTCATTTTTAACTTTGAGCGTATATTTTTCAGGTTGAAGTCCGGTTGCATCGACAGGGTCACTCCACTTGTCCTTTGAAACGATTTCAAGTTTGAATCTGATGGTCTTCTTTTCTTTGTCAATTTTATATGTGTATCTGTTTTTTGAAAGCTCCATATATTGTCCGAACTCCGCCAAATCAACATATTTCTTTCCATCAACGTCAACCGTTTCATACGAGACATCGCTCATCGGAAGCTTTACACTTGTAACTCCGTCAAAATCGATGTCCGATGTTTCTTCAGTTTTACTTTCGTCCGTCTTGTTTTCTTCAGTTTCGTTTTTGTCGTCAGTTTTCACTTCTTCAGTTTCGACATTCTTTGTTTCATCTTTTGGTGCGTCCGCTTTTTTGCATCCGAAGATTGAAAAACCGGCAAACACAATTGCTAAAATAACCAATAACCTTTTCATAAACATTACCTCTTATAAATAAATTTCTCTCGCAGCCTTGTAGAATGCGTTTGAAGCCTTCGAAAATTCATACACAATATGAAATTCGTTGGTTTCGGAATGTGCTCTTATTATTTCTCCGAAATGTTGACAGATATGAGTTGAAATCTTTCTAACTTCCTCTTTGTATTCCTCAGCGGTCGTAATTTCCATCAATCTGTAACTGTAGTCCGCAAGCGACTCGCAAGTGTTTAAATCAAAACTTATGTTCACGCCGCGCTCCATACAAATGAGATAGATAAGATTTTCAGTTTCATTAATTCCGTCAATCAAATTCGTGATTCTTTTGTCCTTCACCATATTTGCAATAGAAAATAAATTCATTTTACTCTTCAGCAAACACGAAAAGAACAATTGCATTTTGTCTTCATAATTTACCATAATATTCTCCTTTTTATTGTACTGACTTAATTATACCACAAATCTTTTTTATGCTCCACTTAAATTTAATCATTTTTTAAAAAATCATTGACATATAAAAGTTTTTATGATATACTTTTAAATGTATTAAATATGGACTGTTAGCTCAGTTGGTTAGAGCGCTACGTTGACATCGTAGAGGTCACAAGTTCGAATCTTGTACAGTCCACCAAAGAAAGTGTTCCCGCGGGAGCACTTATTTTTTTGCCTAAATAAATTTGCGGTATAGTTTTAGTTGTGCGCCGCTTTTTTAACCAAAAAAATATCTATGAGGTTTCCCCCATAGATATTTTAAAATCTTATTTTATTACATAAGCATTTTGCAATTTGTTTGCGATTTCAGAGATTTCTTTTACATCGCGATAAGGGCTTGCATAAATCAATTTATTGTTTTTATCCAATATAATAAATGATTTTGCCGAGAACAGATTCTTAACCATAGGAGCAACTCCGTTTCTGTATAATCTGTCTCTAATTGCAAGGTTTCCACCAAGCATGGATATTAGACTTAATTCTCTTTGTCCGCCGGTTGAAATAGCATAGAACGAATTAAAACCTCTCAATTCATTTTCTGCTTCCTTAAATTCGCGCGCATTCAAAACTTTTCCTTCAGCGAAAACAATAATCTTTTGTCCATCATTTTCCGTCAAGTCTTTCAGTCTTGTCGATTTGTTGTCGATGTTAAAGAGTACATAGTTGCCCCAATCTGTTCCGAATCTGGAGCCAAAAATATTCTTCATTCTGTCATCCATTCCATCGAGCAAATGAGCTTCTGTGAGCATGCTTAGCATAATAGGTTTGCCTGTCGCATCCAAAGTTTCCCTTGTAGCTAAACTGTTGATTGCCGAATTTAAAATCAATTTCAAATTGTCACGTGTATAAGGAGCCGCATTGAGCATATTTCCATTTCTGTCAAGAGCAATGATATACGGTTCTTTTGAGCGTGTAACTTGATTTCTTGCGATTATTCCGTTTCTGTATAGATCGCCTTTTTGCTCAGCGAATTGACTGTCTGCGACAATTTCTTTGTATTCATTGTAGTTGTTCGAGTTGTTTGCAAGAATGACATTGAATTTAGCTCTATCGATTTCGACTCCGTCTTTCCACATCTTTATGGTTTCTTTGTCGTCGTAATCTCCGATGAGCATGATTGTAGATTTGCCCTTGTTTTCAAAATCCGAAACTCTGGCCAACTTGTCATTGTATAGTGCAAGATATCCGTAGTCGATTCCAAATTTTCTTTCAAGTAAGCTTAAATCGTCGTCGGACAAATCGCAAATTTCAGCATTTGCTTTCATCGCTGCAAAATCTTTAACCTTTAATTCAAACGGATCGGAAGCGAGTTCCGGTAAAACAATTTCAAAATCGTCTTCAGGTTCATCCGGTGTCGGTACTTCAGGTTCGTCCGGTGTCGGCACTTCAGGTTCGTCCGGTGTCGGTACTTCCGGTTCATCCGGTGTCGGCACTTCCGGTTCGTCAGGTGTCGGCACTTCAGGTTCATCCGGTGTCGGTGCTTCCGGTTCATCCGGTGTCGGTACTTCAGGTTCATCCGGTGTCGGTGCTTCCGGTTCATCCGGTGTCGGTACTTCAGGTTCAGGGTTCTTCACGAATTTTGCATAAAGGGTCATATCTTCTTTTACAAGAGTATTTACATCAAATGCATTTTTAAATTCCGAATCCGTAAACCATCCTTCGAATTTATAGCCTTCTTTTACCGGTTCCTCAGGTAATATTACCTTTTCTCCGACGTTCACTTTGACGACAGTCTTTCTGTCTGCAACAAATGTTACTTCGACAGTCTCAACTTTACCGTCATCTTCACCAACGAGTGCATCAGTGCCTTTTACTGTTTTTTCAAATATATTTACAGCTTCATCAAATCTTTGATATGGATAGATGTTTACAAGCTTTCCATATTTGTCAAGATACATAATAAACGGTCTTGTGTTTGGAGCAACTCCATTTAAAACTGAACCTCTTGTGATGAATTTGTCGGAATCATTTTGGAATTTCCACATTTCAACAAATGTTTGCAATTGCGAATTTGAGCCTGCAACATATGCGCATACGAAATTGTAGTCGTCGGATTTGTTTCTTATGAAATCAAGCCACATCTTATTTGAATCGCTTCTTCCATGGTCTCCCAAAAGAACGAGCATCGGCTTATTGCCGTCCAAATACTTGCTGAACTCAACATTTTCGTTGTCATAACTTGAAACAGTCTTTTCTGCTAAACTTGTGCCGAATTTAGCCTTGATTTGTTTCTTTTGTGCATCTGTGAGGTGGACATAGTCTCCTCTGTTATCGTGTTCTTCAAAACTCATCGGAACCGTTTCGATTTCAATAGGCTTGTCGTCTTCTGAAACTATATCAGGATTTTTCAATATTTCAAAATCTATATCTTGCGACAGTTTCTTGTAGCCGCTTGCTTCAATAGTTATATTCAAAATATATTTTCCCGGTTTCAATGTCGTCGGAACTTTGAAAGAGCTTTCAATTTGTCCGTTGTCGTTTGCCATAAATTGATATGAGCGTTCGATGTCACCATTTAGGTTTTTAAGTGAAAGGGTCAAATTGGAAAATGCTACGATATTTCCTTCAACATCTTTTGTTTTTAGTCTGAAGCGATAGTCTTCGCCTTGCATCTTGACCGGTTTTTCCATCTTGAGTTGCGGTTTCATATTCTTTTTATTTACACTCGTTCCGTCACTGACAGTATAGCCCGTCATTGCGCCGGCGTTCGGATATCTTGAATCCAAAAGTTCAACAAAGACTTTGTAGTCTCCGATAGTTCCCTTTTCACCGACTGCAACACGTAGTCTGTGTCTTCCAATGTCATTGGTTTGACGCATATATGTCGCTACTCTTCCCTTCGGGTCTCTTAAAGTGTATTTGATATTTCTGTTTGAAATAGGTTTTTTTGTAACCGCATCTTTCATCTCAACAAATATATCAACGATATCTCCGCGATTGTATACTTCCTTTGAAGTTTCCGCAGTGATAATAGCTTCCAATTTTTCATCGACTTCTTCATCAGGTTCTACAAAATTTGTGCTGAATTCGAGATTCAAATCTCTCTTTGCCACACCCTTGATTTCAAGCAAGTCAACATTTTCAAAAATATTTACGACATTTCCGAATTTGTCGAGCATCAAAACTTTGCCGAGTTTTTCGGTGTCTTTGTTGAAAAATACACTTGATTTAACTCTTGAAATCTTTTCTGCTTCAATCATCTTTTCAGTCTTTTTAATGTTTTCAAACATATTTTTATCAGCACTTACAGCGATAAAATTGTAACCGATGTGCTCGACGCTTGCAAATTTTTTCAAGTTTTCAATACTTGAAGAGTTGTTGAAATATAAAACGAATGTCGGACTGTCGATGTCTAAACCCGAATAAATATAGCTCGATTTATTTTCGCCGTCAAATAATTTTTCAGCGAGCATATTCTTACCGTAATATTTCTTTGCAAAAGTCTTGTCTTTCAAGTGAGAGAATTTATTTTGTTTATCTGCATCTTCAAAACTTGCATCTGAAATCAACTTCGTCGACGAACTTATATCGAAAATAAATGCATTTGCACCTTTTTCGTAATTCGGCTTGTTAGCTTCAACGGTAAACTTGTAGCTTCCAAAGCGTAGAGTCGGCTCGATTTCAAATTCAAAAACGGATTTTCCGAGCTCATCAAAAACAATATTCTTATTTATGAAAGTGTTTCCGATTTTATCTTGAATTTTAATATT
Source organism: Ezakiella sp. (assembly GCF_034180565.1). Taxonomy (NCBI): domain Bacteria; kingdom Bacillati; phylum Bacillota; class Tissierellia; genus Ezakiella; species Ezakiella sp. Next base: position 37,499 of record NZ_JAXFOB010000031.1, read on the forward strand.
TGCATCCAAATCTTTTAGATAATTTCCATAGCGGTCAACAGCTTCAAGATTTAAAATCAACTTGTCGCCTTTTTTAACAGCGCTTGCATTGCCGACTAAATTAATCTTAATTTCTCTCTTGTCCGTTGTTTCAACAGTTGGATTTCCCGCTTCTTTCCAAGCCTTGAATCCGCCTCTTAAAACATAGATTTCTTTAAATTCTTCGTCTTTTAATAGTTGAACAACTTCATCCACGCCGGTTTCGTCGCTCAGCATAACTACATAGCCGTTATTTTTACTGAGTGATTTGATAAATTGAGTGAAATATTTATCATTTTTGTCGTAATTTACTGAATTTTCTATTTTTTCGTCGATATATTCAGACTTGCTTCTAAAGTCTAAAACTTTTGCAACGCCCGAATTAGTAAGTTTAAAAGCTTCAGCTGCATTTACTTCCTTGAAAACAACCGACTCATCAGGTTCATCCGCTTCTTTTTCCTTTACGAAAACTGCATAATTCTTGTTTGTAGAAATATGATTTTCTTTTGTAATGGAAACATTGAATTCGTATTTTCCTATTCTGTCCGTGTTTTTGTATTCAAATACAGCAATTCCTTTTTCATCAGTTGTGAGTTCAAATTTTTCATCCGGATTTTCAATGCTTGTGATTAAAACATTTGCTTCTTTGACAGGATTGTTGTCGTTGTCAGCTGCAATTATTTTAAGTGCGATTGCGTCACCTTTTTCATAGACATCTTTATCAAAATTAGCATCCAAGTGAATTACCGGTGTCACAGGAAGCGGGATAACTTCAAATTTTGTGCTTGCAATATTGTTTTCATATCCAAGCTTTGAAACTTCGCTTCTTATTTCATATACACCCACAACCGGTGCTTTTTTCATAATCCATGTGGCCTTACCGTAATCGTCGGCATAAACCTGCTCAACTGATTTTTGACCGTCAGGACTTACAATTGTAAGGTTAATGCTTGCGTTCGGAACTGAAACATTGTTTTGATTTTCAATTAAGAAATTTACTTTCGGAGTTTCCGTATCGAAGAAAACATCCTTTTCATTTCTTACAGTTACAATCAAACTTTGTCCTTCATACACACTTTCCCCAAATCTTACTGCAAGAGTTGTCGACGTTGACGGGAAATCTTCTGAGCTTACAAATGCTTCGATGACATAGTCACCTTCGGAAGTGTATGAATTCGGCGTAATAAACATAGTTGCCTGACCATAGTAGTCAGTTCTCTTTCTTAGCTCTGTCTTTGTGCCGCCCGGTCCTGAAATTGTAAAGATAACATCAGCTACTCTAACAGGTGAATTCTCATTGTCCGTAACATTCAGTGTGATATAAGCCTGTTCGTTAATCGAATATTGTTTCTTTCTTGAAGAAAGTTTTGCCACAAGATATTTTCCGTCTTTTTTAACTATGAAATTAGCTTTTCCTGCGGCTTCCAAATATCCGTTTTTAGTAGCGTCCACTTCAATCGTAAATTGTCCCGGTCTTGCATTTTTACTGAGATTGATTGTGAAATTTGCAAATCCCTTTTCATTTGTCTTTAATTTTGCATTATATTGTCTGCCTTCAGGGTCGATTGCTTTAATTTTTAAATCCGCATAAGGAATCGGATTTCTTGCATCATCTTTTACCGAAACGCTGATTTTCGCATTTTCTTTTCCTGCAAAATAACTTTCTTTGTCGCTCTTAACATCGATGTTCAGTTTCATAATGTCCGGAGCGTTGTCGTCGGCAATCAAATCTACGGTAACAGGGATTCTGTCCATCGAACCGTATGAGCCGTTTATGACAAGATTGTAATTTCCTTCGTGTGAGAACAAATTGCCGTTAAATTTAAAGCTTGCATTACCATTTCTGTCTGTGTATTTCGACATCTTGGCAATTTCCATATCGCCGTCGTAAAGAACGGCTTCACATGTACCATATCTTATAATTCGTTCATGTTTATCCTTTAAATTTGCCGTAAATTCAAAATCAGTATTGGTTCTGATTCTGTTGTTCAAAATATTGTGATTAATAATTACCGGGTTTGAAAGGTCCGGCTCAAACTTTGCACTCTTTACGCTGATGAGATTGACCCCGACAACCTCGCCTTTGTAAATTGCTTTGATTGTATATTTACCGATAGGTGCCATCTTGTCAAACTGCGTTCTCATAGTTGCAGTTCCGGAAGCGTCTGTAGTAACATTGCACGAAATCTTTGTGTTGTGCGGCGTTAAAATAAGAATTTCCATTTCCTTGTTAGGCAAAGTTCTTTCGTTTTGGTCTCTCAACCTAACATCAAATATCGCATTTTCACCTTGAACATAAGTTGATCTTTGGCTCAAAATACTTGCTTTATATTTGACGCCTTCGTCGCTTACCAAAACGCGAATTGAATCGGAAATATACGAGTTGTCTGTTGTGGTAGCTGTGATTGTAGCTTCTCCGTATCCAACGGCGTGAAGCTTTCCGTCAACTACCTCTACAATAGTATTGTCGCTTGATTGCCATTTCAAATCTTTGTTGGTTGCGTTTGACGGCATGATGGTAACATTTGGAATAAATTCTTCGTCAATGTTCATCTTTACCATACGAGGGCTTATTTCAAGATTCTTAATTTTTACAGTGTCTTTGTCATCAATATTGATTTTATCCTTAGGAATTGTAAAAGCTTTCAAACAAACACTTGCATTTTTTATTTGCTTGTTCAAGTCCGTAAAGTTTACACCGTCTTTTGAAATAAATCCTTCTCCATCATTTGCGGTAGCTTTTGATGAATAAGATCTGATATTTTTTTCAATTGCAATCGGATAATTGTGTTTAGGAGTCTTTAATTTTACAACAACTGCAAATTTAGAATCCTTTTTCATTTTTGTGCGTTCAACCGGAATTTTATAGTATCCCGCATAATCGAGCATGCCCGATGCAACTCTAACTCCGTCGGTGAGACCCTTTGCGCCGGTGTCGTCAACTAAATACACATCGTATTCAGCGCTGTTTGAAGGAGCATAAAAACCGACATCTGTCAAATATTCATCTTCTTCAAGCGGTCCGAATTGGTTAGCAAAATAACCGGTTTCACCATATCCGATCGAGGTTGAAAAACCGAGTTCATCGTATTGATATATTTTTTGATATGGAACTATATCTCCCATAACAAAAACTGCTGCGTCATTCGCAATTTGTTTGTCGTAGTAAGATACCCAATAAAAACCGCCCATTCCCCACTTGGTTCCAAATGAGTTTTTAACGAGCCATGCTCCGTTTCTCGGCGGTAGGGTCAAAAAATTTCTACGACTGTAGTTATCATCCCAGCCCACAATTGTAACAGCGTGATTCGGGTTTGCAGATCTCGTGTCATAGTGAGCAAAAGTTCTCTTGTTCAAAAAATAATTGTCATAGCTTATAGGACTGTAAACTGCACCATAGTCCATAATTGCCTTTTTAATAATCTTTTGGGTTGAGAGCGCATCCTTTTTTGATGGATAATAAATTACTTTGTTTAAATCTTTTGCTCTCGGCAAGTTTTTCGGAGAATTATATCCATAGATGTCATATGGGTCGTCCTTTTCCAAAACAGGTCCCGACCATCTTGCTAAATAAGCAGTTGCCATCGAAAGGTTTCCGCCTTCGTCAGGACTCCAGTCAAAACCGTGATTATTTCTCAAACTCTTTTCCGAGAAATCGAGTGATTCTTTTGGAAGTAAAACGGATTCTGCCGATGAATATGTTGCAAAAGCCCAACATGAACCGTTAGGTCCTTGGTCCTTAACAGATGACAATCTGCCTAAATTTCTCAAATCGTAATTCGATTGATCGAGGCTTACGCTTCTTGCCATAAACATCATCGGATAAATCGTTCTGTCTTCTTCGAGTAAATCATAATTCGTATTAATTTTTACAGGGCTCGGTCTAAGTCCCTTGAATTCTGTCGACGGTGCTCTGTCTTCATATTCGTTAAAATCCGGACTTAGCGGCTCTTCTTCAGGAGCTTCGCCATTTTCGTTGTCGAGTCTTTCTTCATTAATAACAACGGTCGATATCTCTTCCGAAATTTCATCGTCATTAAAAGTTTCGTCGAATTTGTCAGTATCAATGAGAATTATATTGTCATCGCTATCATCTGCAGCAAAAGCTCTATAGTAATTAAGCGGTAACATAAATACCGCGAGTAGAAAGACTATAACTTTATTGAAATTACTATACTTATAACTCTTCATAAAATCACTCATTTCCTAAATCGGTGGTAATTACAATTCCTCCACCGTCATCGTTAACATTAAAATCAGGCTCTACGCTGTCCGGATCTTCGAAGTCCGGATTTACAACTTGTTCGTATGCTTTCAAAGCCTTTCTTTTGCTTCTCCAGTCCGAATAGTTTCCATACATTACTCTGCCGTTTTTAAATCCGACAACCAAAGGTACATTGTTATCCGGCTCGAAACCCTTAGGCTCGAAATCGAAACTTGTGTTTTGATACCATGGAATGCCGTCTAAAACTCCCGGGTCCATATAAGGACTTGGAAGATAAAAAGCGTACCATTGCAATCTGTTTCCATTTACAAGTTCGTATTCTTCTTTAAAATTGTCATGATATTTTATTGCCAAATCATCCATAACTTCTCTCAAATCATAAATCGCATTGGCAACTTTATCATATGTTCTATTTCTATCAGCTCTGATTTTTCTTGTTTGTGCTAATTTCCCGTCTATAAGTCTTCTATCTTCTACAGAAAAATATCTGTACATCTTGTTTCTAATTTGTTGAATTTCATTTATTTCTCTGTCTGCCGTTCTTGTAAGCCACTTATTTGACGGAGCATATTCTTCCGAAAGAAGTGAACTTGCAACGAGAGATTTTAAAACATTGTCCGCTTCAACAACTTGCTCAACCCTTACTTGGCCTGAGACTAAACGATTGATAGATGTAAGTTCCTCACGATATGCATCTTGAACATATTGTTCTTTTCCCCTTACTCCATAGTCTCCGTTGTCCGCGTCATTATATCTTGAAATATATCTTCTGGCTTCTGCCATGTCTCGATAAAAAATACGCTTAATGTAAACTGTCGCTTGATCTTTAGCTGTCAAATCCGGATAAGTCATAAGCTCATCAGCCAAATTTTCCATCTTTTCGATACAATCGTCAACAGCTTTTCTGCCGCTGAAAATATTAATTGCCGTCATAACTGCGACAAAAGATTCTCTTGCAGCAATATTGTGCACTTCTTGAACTTTGTAAATTCCTTCAGTTGTAATTCTCTTAATAAACTTAATAACAACGCCTATTAATTTAACCCTTGAAGCAATTGAAGTAAGTTCATATACTGCGTTTGGATTATGTTGAAAAGCTTGAGCCGGCAAATCATAACAAGTTTGTTCAGAAACGGCCTTCAAAGCAGATTGTGCCGCTTGTAACTGAGTTACATTTTTAATTCCCAGCGGCTTGTTCGGTCGTTCTACAATTTCGCCACCCTCTATAATATCCTTTTCGCTTAGATTCATAAAAACATTACCTGAATCAATTTCAAAATCATCATTTGAATATAAAACAGTAGGAGTATAAGCAAAAATCATAGAAGATACTAAAACATATATTATCATTTTCTTAAAAAAATCTTTTTTCATATCTTCCTCCATAAAAAATATAAGGGGATTGCCCCAGTCCCCCTAAAAGTTAAAAACCAAAGTCTATTTCGATTCCACCGTCATCGATTGGATCTGTAGGTTCTTCATCGCTCCAATCAGGTTCGGTTACATCTTCAACGTCTCTTAGAGCTCTGCGTTTTTCCATCCATTCTTCATAAGTTCCATAAACAGGTCTTCCCAAAGCATAACCAACGATTACGCCCGGTGTTGGACTTGGTTCAAATCCGCTAGGACTGAAATCGAAAGTAGGATTGTTAATCCAGTGTAGTTTAGCCATAATAGCCGGGTCTACGTCTTCCTTCGGAACTTCAAAATTGTACCATGAAATTCTCATCGGTTCAACATCTGTAGGTCTGTCTTCTCTAACAATTCCTGCATCAGCAAAAGCTTTTTGATAGTTATTTCTCATTTCGTCAAAAAGTTCTCTTACTTCGAAAACACCTTCAGCGATGCTCTTATAAGTAGCGCCTCTCATGTTCATTTCTGATTTGGCTGATCTGATTTTGTTTTGAAGTCTGTTAATTTCAGTTCTCGGTAAATATCTGTTTAAGCTTCTTACCATTCTGTCAAATTCTCTGTATTCAGGTTGGATTGTGTTTCTGATCCATGTTGGAGCCGGTGATACTTCCGGTGTTAAAATTGCAGATGTTGCTGCAGCTTTCAATTTGTTGTCAGCTTCAACAACAAAACCAACTGTAACAGTTCCTCTGATAGATCTTTGGATAGAATCGATTTCTGTTCTGTAAGAATTTTGTACTGATTGAGCCTTTCCTTTTACGCCGTAAATTCCTGATGTAACATCCAAGAAATTGTTTTGTAAAATTCTAGCTTCTCTAACGTCTTTGTTGAAAATTCTCTTAATGTGAACTGTAGCATTATCGTCTGCTGTTAATTCAGGATAAGTTGCTAAATCGTTCTTCATTTGTTCGAACAAATCAATTATTCTTTGGCATGCAACTTCAACGTCGTCAACTGAGTTGAACGGATTTAAAGCTACTAAAATTGCCATTCCGGCTTCTCTTGCTGCAGTTTGGTGTGTGTATTGATTTCTGTAAATCAATTCTGTGCTGCATCTGTGAATGAAGTTGATAACAACGCCGATCAATTTAATTCTTGGAACGATTGAATCCAAGTCATAAATTGTTTGTTCGTTGAATCTTAGTGCTCCACCCGGCATATCATATTCGTTTAGTTGAGCCAATTCTTTAAAATCTGAATGAGCTGCTGACATCAACGGAACATTTTTCATTCCGAGCGGTTTTCCCGGTCTGTTTACTTCAATCCCGCCCTTTAAAGCTTCAGCTTCGGAGAGTTTTGTGTAAGGATTGTAATCGCTTTCAATTAGTTCTGATTCGCTTGCTGCTTTAACGTTTACTAAAGACGGTACATAAGCAAATACCATCAAAAAAGCTAGCAACAAAGCAACTGATTTTTTGATTTTCATAAAATACCTCCTAAAAAATCGGCAACCCTAAAATCTTTTCCTGGGGCGCGAGTAAATCTTAAGTTGCCTTCTAAATATTCGAAATCCATATATTAAGCCTAAAGTTTAAACGATTTCAAATACTCCTTTGGAAATGTATACATTTCCTTACTATGTATTATAAAATCATTTTAAACTAAAGTCAACACTTTTTGTAAATTTTTTCTTAATATTTTAAATATTTTTTAACTATTTTTTTATTATATTTTTATCTTTGATATATTGTCTGTCAAATGATATAAAATGTAATTATTTTTAAAAGTTTCAAAATTATTCAAATTCATTAAAATTAAATAATTTTTATTTCAATCTTTTTTAATATCAATTATATAAGAGTTTTATAGCTTGCTAAACATTTATTGTAGACAATAAAAAAAGTCAAGCTGTTTGCTCGAATTATATATTATTAATCAATACATACAAACGAGATAATAACTTGACCATAATCAGTAACTTATATTTAAAAACTTTTGTACAACAAAAAATACTTTTATAAAATAAAAAATATAAAATTTTTAAAATAAATAAGATTCAATATTAAATTTTAAATCTAAAAAAGAATCAAATTATTTGCGTGAAAATTCTATTTATTCATATCCTCAATAACTTCAATCATATCGTCCATAGCTCTGTACCCGACAACGCCGCCCTTTAAAATGCCGTCTTTGTCGATAAATACAGACGTCGGAAAACCGCTTATAAAATATTTTTGCGCGATTTCGCCCGACTCGTCAACAACAACCGGGAGTGCGATTTCTTGTTTTTTCATAAACTCTTTTACGGTTTCAACCGATTCGCCGACGTCAACGAGGACCACTCGAACGTCGTCCCTTTTGTCGAGTTCGACAAGGTCCGGCATTGCTTGAATGCAAAATTTGCAAGTCGTTTGAAAAAAATCGATCTGCGTTAGTTCGTCGCCGCTTAAAATATCGTTTAGTGTCGCCTCGTTTCCGTTTAAGTCCACAACCTTTATGTCGACTGCCGGCGCACCTTTTTTGAGTTCATCACCGAATGTTCTCTCTTCGTGTTTTTCCGAAAGAATTGCATCTGTCATTTTTATATGCTCATCAAATTCCTCCGACTCCGCTTCAGTCGCGACTTCATTTTTATTGTCCTCAACTTTTTTAACGTCATTTTTGCACCCGAGCATAAAAGATGCAATGAGCGCTATTAATAATAATCTTTTTTTCATACTTTCTCCTTATCTTAAATATCTAAACAAATCAAAATACATGAGTATTCCGAAAATTATCATCACATATCCCGTGATTTTATTTATCAAATCCATATTAAGCGTGTGTTTGTTGAAATAGTTTCTGATTGCGCCGGCGAAAAATCCCGAAATGATAAACGGGATGCCGAGTCCGAGCGAATACGCAAACAAAAGCGCCGCCCCTTTTAGAAGCGTGTCCTTTTGTGCCGCAATAGAAAGAATCATTCCGACAACCGGACCGAAGCACGGGCTCCAACCTATTGAAAACGCCATTCCCATAAGCACCAAGCCGAAAAATCCGTCTTGGAGCTTCAGATAGTTTCTCCTCTTTAATTTTTTAAAACTTATGATTTTGGTCATTATAAGTCCGAAGACCACAACCATAACTGCACCGATTTTTCTTAAAAGCGCTTTATTCTTTATCAAAAATTTTCCAAGCGCCGTCGCCGAAAGTCCTAAAAGCACGAATACAATCGTAAATCCTAAGACAAACGAAAGACTTCTTGAAAAAGTTTTCCATCTGTCTTCTTTAAGATTGTCCATTTTAAACGAGCCGGTAAGATACATAAGATATACCGGCACCATCGGCAACACGCACGGCGTCAAAAAAGATAAAAGGCCCGCCGTGAAGCCCGTGAGTAAATTTACATCTTCCATACTACACCTCGTGAAGCTCTTCCCACTCTTCCATCAAGCGATCGACCTTTTCCTTCAAGTCCGTCCTCTTTTGCCCGAGAGAAATCGCCTTGTCCGGCTCATCATATATCTTCGGGTCGGATAGAATTTTGTCGATTTCCTCGATTTCGAGTTCGAGCTCGTCAATTTTCTTTTCTATATTATTTATATCGCGTTTAAGCTTTTGGCTTTCGCGAATTTTTTCCCTTTCCTTCTTTTGCTCTTTTTTCTCGCGCGTTTTATTCACTTCTTCAGGCTTTTTTTCGCCGATATCCGTGACACGTGAAATATAATAGTCGTAGTCCCCGTCGAAGAACTTTTGCTTTCCGTGTGTCAAATCGAGCACCTTTGTCGCAAGTTTTCTTATGAAAAATCTGTCGTGCGAAATAAAAATTATTGTGCCCTTAAACTCGTCAAGCGCCGACTCCAACACTTCCTTTGAATCGATGTCCAAATGGTTTGTCGGTTCGTCCAAGAAAAGCACATTTGCTCCGCTTAAAATCAGCTTTAAAAGCGAAACTCTTGCCCTTTCACCGCCGGAGAGGTCGCCCATCTCTTTAAACACATCGTCGCCTCTAAACAAAAATGCCCCGAGCTTCGTTCGAATCTCCGTGATGGTCATTTTCGGATAATCCTCGGAAATTTCATCGACGAGAGTGTTTTCTTCGTCGTTTACAATGAGCTCCTGGTTAAAATAGCCGATTTTAACTCCAGTTCCGAAAAGAAACTCGCCTTCGCCTTCCTCTTTTCCCATAAGCATGCGAAAAAGAGTGGTCTTTCCGCTTCCGTTCGGACCCATAATCGCAAGGCGGTCTCCAAGCTTCACCTCAAAATTCAAATTTGAAAAAAGAGTCCTGTCGTCGAAACTCTTTCCGAGATCAAGCACTGTCAAAACATCGTTTCCCGTCCTTAACGGCTCTTTAAAATTGAAAGAAAACTTTTCCTCGGTGATAGGAGCCTTCTCCTCCTTTAAGCGCTTCAACATCTTCTCTCTCGAGTCTGCGAGACGGTGATACTTTTCTGTCGCATAACTCCTAAAACGCCTGATAATTTCTTTTTGGCGCTCTTCCTCTTTTTTGTAATTCAAAAAATGCCTCATAGCTTCCTCGCGCTCATTCTTTCGAACGCGTCTGTAATCGTCATAAAGCATATTGTAAACTCGGACTTCACCGTTTTCAATTTCAAAAATTCTGTTCGCAACATTTTCCAAAAGAAGCCTGTCGTGCGAAATAAAAATAATTGAACCCCTGAAATCCTTCATAAACTTTTCGAGATACTCAATCATGAGCGTGTCCATATGGTTTGTCGGCTCGTCGAGAATCAAAAGGTCCGCCTTTTCCATAAAAGTTAGCGCAAGTTCAAGCCTTGCCTTCTCGCCGCCGCTCATAGTCATGACGTCGCGATCATAAAACGCCTCGTCGATTCCGACCATCGAAAGATAACCCTTTATCTCCGACATAAAACCGTAGCCGTTTTTCTCGTCAAACCTCTCTTGAATCTCGCCGTATTCCTTATAAATTTCGGAAAGCTTCTCATCGTCGCCCGAATACTTCGTCATATCGCCCTCGAGTTCGCGCATCCTCTTCTCCATAGAAATAACGTCGGCGTACTTTTCAAGACAGATATCCATGACCGAAATGCTCCTGTCGATTGTTATCTGTTGCTTTAAAATCGAGATTTTAACTCCATCCTTCTTTATAACCTTTCCGCTCGGAGTGAGCTCCCCCGTCAAACACTTCACAAGCGTCGACTTGCCGGAGCCGTTGTTTCCGATAAGACCGATTTTGTCTCCTTCATTGACTATAAAATTTACATCTTTAAAGACTTCATCAACATTATATGCAAAGGATAAATTTTTTGTCTCTAAAATCATAATATCACCAATTATATTTTATACTTTCTTTATGATTTCGTCAAGCAATATTGATAAAAGACTTGACATATTGTTCGTTTTGTAGTAAACTTTAATTAAGAGGTGATTATATGGAAAAGAAACATAGAAGCCCTGCAATAATTAGAAGACTACCTAAATATTACAGAGCAATCTGCGAACTCTCTGAAATTACAATTTCACGTGTTTCAAGTCAAGAACTTGGTAAGCTCACAGGTTTCAATCCAAGTCAAATCAGACAGGATTTGAACAGTTTCGGAGGTTTCGGCCAACAAGGTTACGGTTATAACGTAAAAAATCTAAAGGAAAATTTGGAAAAAATTCTCGGTTTAAACGAAGAAAAAACAATGATAGTTATTGGAGCCGGCAATCTCGGAAAAGCTATTATGAGATACACCGACTTCAGTGAAAAAGGATTCCACATAATCTCTGCATTTGACAGAGACGAATCGAAAATCGGTCGTGAAATAGGAGGAATTGAAGTTCGCGATATTCAAGAACTCGAAGAATTCCTTTCACAAAATAAAGTCGATATTGCAGTTTTGACAATCCACAAAGACGTCGCACAAAGATACACAAATATCTGTGTTGAAAACGGCGTACACGGCTTCTGGAACTTTGCACCGAAAAAGCTGAGAGTTCCGAACAACGTTGTAGTTGAAAATATGTGGCTTAACGAAAGTCTTTACACGCTTGGATATTTCCTTAAGGATATGAACTCCGACTCGGAATATAGCGAAGACGAAACGGAAGACAACGAATAAAAGAATATGAACGAATATAAAGTCGACCGCCCGATACACTTCAACTTGAGTGACATCCTGGACAGCGGTCAGGCTTTTATGTACAGTGAATATGAGGATGGTTTTTTAATCATCACAAAAGGAAAGAGAGCATTTGTAAAAGAACTGCCGAGTGAAAATAAAATTCTTTTTAGAGTCCCCGACGAGGAGAGCCTCGAAATATTCAAAAATTATTTCGACCTTTCCCACAACTACGAAGAGGACTTCAAAAAACTTTATGAACTTGGATTTCCTGAAGATGTGCTCTCTTTTTCAAATGGCATAAGAATTTTGAACCAAGATGCCGAAGAAATCATATTCACATTCATAATAAGCCAAAACAACAACATAAAACGAATAAAGAAAATTACAAGAGCCTTGACCGAACGCGTCGGGGAGAAACACCTTGACGAATATGGAGAATACTTTGCATTTCCAAACGCAAAAGCGATAAGCACGCTTTCGAGTGAAGACTTCAAAGAAATGGGCGCCGGCTACAGAGACAGCTATCTCTACCACACGTCAAATTTTTTGAGTGAAAATCCGAACTTTCTCAGAGAAGTTGCGGAACTCGAAACCCCGCTCGCCCGAAAAAAACTCCTCACACTTAAAGGAGTGGGTCCGAAAGTTGCGGACTGCATACTCCTCTTCGGTTTTAACAAGCGCGATGTTTTTCCGCTCGACACATGGATGGAAAAAGTTTTTCACGAACGATTCGACAAAAACGAAAAAAATCGCGTGCGCATGGCAACAAAAGGCGCCGAAGAATTCGGAGAACTCGCCGGCCTTGCACAACAGCTCTACTTCTACCATATAAGACGAAAAGATAAATAGAGCCACCCCGTGAGGGTGGTTTTTTTGTGGGAATATTTGCGGCGGGGATTGAGGTGGAGATTTGAATTTGGGGTGTGGGCTCTATATTTTATATCATCAGCGTTGTTGGTGGGGTTCCAAATTCAACGCACGGCATAACTGAGTGCTACAGATACGCACATATACACATAAAATTGTATAATAGAATAATTATATGAATGTTAAGGTGATAATTAATATGCAAATATGCATGCGCCGTACGTAGCGGCGACCGGTTTTTTATCCATCGAACAGAAATCTTTGATTTCGTCGTGAGATGAGATAAAAAGGTGTATCGCCGCCAAGATGGAAGACGTATAGAAAAAATTTTGAAAACACACATTGATATGTGATTTTATAAATTATAATAATTTTTGTTTCGATATTTTATAAACACAACGTTGTTGGTGATAATACATATTCCGTAAACACAAAAATGGGCGGCAGGACATCGTTGTTCCTTACGTCACAACGTATGCCATCCCGCTACAAAAGCGTACACATGCATATACAATTGCGAAAACAAAAACATCGTTATGAATGTAATTTTAATAATCTTTGTAGAAATACGTATACACAATACGTAGCGGCGACCGGTTTTTTTATCCATCGAACAGAAATCTTTGATTTCGTCGTGAGATGAGATAAAAAGGTGTATCGCCGCCAAGATGGAGAATGAGCGGAGATGTTTTTGGAACACATAAGAATGGATGAAATTATAAACGGTTTTTGGTTTTATATTTCATTTGCACAGCGTTGTTGGTGATAATACATATTCCGGAAACACAAAAATGGGCGGCGCAATATAATGCGCCGTTACAACAGAGCGCACTCACATCTATAAAAAAATACCTTGGAGACGCATTGTTCCCAAGGTATTTTGTCACACCACATTCTTCGCTAAAATGGATGAATAACGCCGCTTTGGAAGAAGCGACCAACCGAGGCGTATTGGTAAATACGTCGCAGGTTGGGAACTTCTGAAAAGCAAGTTAGTCGCCATTTTAGCAAGAATAATTCCGTGCGAAATATTTTAGGAGTGAGGCGTATTGATAAATACGTCGCAACGACTAAAATATTGAATCAAGTGTTTATCGCGAAAATAACCGCAAATTAATTTTATTTTCCGTAGTTTAAAAACTCTCCCTTTTTATTAATCCCCATAACCTGAATCGGTTTGCCCGTATAGGATTTCATACGGTTCACCATTTCAAGATTTAGTGCGGTTTTTTTGTCGAGAGAGACAAAGAGGACCGGGCGTATCTGGCTGATTTCCGTGAGTTTCACGACGCCCTCTTTGTTTTTCGGAATTATGACCTCGATCATATTTTGATTCAAGAGGTCTTCAACCAAGTTTATCGCATCTCCCGCATCCGGGTCGCCCGAAAGTTCCTCACTTTCGAGTTCTTTGTAAGTTTCACGAGTTATATAATATTTTTGGTCGAGCTCGACCATATCCTCTCTAGTTTTGTCGATAAATTCATCGATGCCCGGAGCCGTGAGCACGCTTTTGTCCAAAATTACGATTTTACCACCTAATACATCTTCTAAATCCATACTAACCTCCCCCGGCAACTTTACAAGTATCTGTTCAAAAACAGCAAATTATAATACAAACTGTCAACTCTAAGCATTAATCTTCATCCTCATCTTCCGTGTCAATAAAAGTAATAATAACTTCTTCGATTTCTTCATTTTCCGCCCATCTTATTTCATCGTCATTCATAAAAATATATCTCGGAAATCCGATGTGCGCATCTCTGTCGTTGAAAACAGGCATATAAACACTATAACCGTCTAATTCTCCCAGATATTCCGCATAGTCATAGTGCGATGGGTCGTCCTTCATAAATTCACAAACTTTAACAAGTTTTTCCATAGTCACACTCCTCTCGCAAAATAAAAACCGTCAATCGACGGTTTTATGAAAGATGGACATAAACCTCTTTCGTTTCATTATCCCACTCAATCTTGAGCGGTTCTTCACTTGTTTCTTTTATAAAATCATTGATTTTTGTGATGGAAATGTAGAGTCTTCCGTCTTTGTTGTCAATGAAATCTTTAATATTTTCGGCTTCTTTCCCGTCAACTTTGACATCTCCTGTGTCGATGTTTACGTCGATTTCGTATTCCTCAGGTTTTACAAACTTAGCAGTCCTTGTCGAATTGTCGAATGTCACTTCCATATCAAGCACTTCCGCAACAGTTCTTAGAGGAAGCATTGTCCTGTCATTTTTTATATATGGAACGGTGTCCGATTCATATACGGATTCCATGCCCGCTCTAACCATCTTGTATCCCGGTTCTCCGATTTTAAAAATCGCAAAAACATGAATAAGTTGATGTTCTTTAAAATCTGCAAACGGGTCGTGTCCTTCCTCAGGTTTCAAATCTTCCTCCACCACATGTCCCGAATGAGTATCATCGTCATGGTCGGAATGATTTTCTTCATTTATAATCGGCTCATCTCCGCCGTGTGCAAACGCCGTGATTGGCGCCATAACTATCAAAAATAGAGTTAATAATCTATAAAATTTCATATTTTCCCTCCTATTCATTTACATTATATAAAAATTTGAAAAAACTGTCAAATTACTCTTCCCTCTCCGGAAGAAACTCCCAATAGCGCTTCGGCATATTTGAAATCATAAGCTTTTCATTTCTTCTCTCATCAATTGCGACAGATTTATAAAATTTTTTCCATGCCTCTTTGAAAAATTCCTCCGCATCCGAATCTTTCAAAGAAAGCGACTCGATTTCCATAAGTTCCGCCTGTCCGTCCGAATAAAATACACATTTTTTTCGTGCAGTGTCCGCAATGACAAACTTTTCTTTCGGAAGGCGTCTTATAAAATGCGGCGCAAGAAACATCAAAATATCATTTTCGGGTTTAAACTCCGAAAACAAAATTCCGCCCTCAAGCTCACGAAATCGAAGAAGGCCCTTGTACGAATGATTTTCGCTTCCGACTCTTTTTGAAAGCCTCCTGAACTCCGTCGGTATCTCGTTGTCGCTGAAAAGAAAACCCTTGCCGTAAAGAAACATACCCTTCACAGTTTTCGCAATCACATCTTCCTTAGTCTCAAAAGGCGTTGAAAAAACATACATAACACGCCTTATAAAATCCGCTCCGAAATTATTCTTTAGCCCCCTCAAAACTCTCTCCGCTTTTTCTTCGTCGGTCTTTATAAAATTTTCGGTCATTAAAAAATTCATCTGCTCTTTTTCGCACACAA
Source organism: Ezakiella sp. (assembly GCF_034180565.1). Taxonomy (NCBI): domain Bacteria; kingdom Bacillati; phylum Bacillota; class Tissierellia; genus Ezakiella; species Ezakiella sp. The sequence goes on from NZ_JAXFOB010000031.1 coordinate 53,269, forward strand.
TATGAATACGCTCGAGCTCACCGTACCTCTCAAAAATCGCAGTCATCAGCCCCTCGAAAGTGCCGTCATACTTAAAATAAACTGAGCTGCTCATACTTTTCTTCCTTTTTATCCTCGAGAAGATATCTCAAATACTCCGTCGAACTGATTTTTCCGCCCTTGTAAACGCCGTTTGCTGTAATAAAATACTTCGCACGTTTAATGGAAATCTTCATGGTCTCCAAACTGTCGAAAGTTAGTCTCGAAAAACGCCTTGCGTTAATAATTCGCTTTGCATAAACGGGACCGAAGCCCGGAACTCGCAGAAGCTCCTCATAACTCGCACGATTTATCTCGAGCGGAAAAAGCGAAATATTATTTATCGCCCAATTCGCCTTCGGATCAATCGTCAAACTTAAATTCGGATTCGTTTCGGACAAAATCTCATCGTCGGTAAACTTGTAAAACCGCATCAAAAAATCCGCCTGATAAAGCCGATGCTCTCTCAAAAGCGGCGGCTTCGTAATACCCTCCGTGAACTTGCTCTTTACAACCGGCACATACCCCGAATAATACACACGTTTGAGCCCAAACGACTTGTAGAGCCCCGTCGCGCGTTTCATAATCGTCCTGTCCGACTCATTTAACGCCCCGATAATCATCTGGGTCGTCTGACCCGCCGGTGCAAACACCGGTGCCTTCTTAAACTTCTTTCTGTCCTCGCGATTTTCAAGAATCCCCGTCTTTATATCATTCATCGGAAGATAAATCGAATGATAAGTCTTTGACGGCGCCAAAACGCTCAGTCCTTTCTCCGTCGGAAGCTCAATATTAACGCTCACACGGTCAATCAAAAGCCCGAGACGTCTTACAAGCTCGTCCGACGCCCCCGGAATCGCCTTCATGTGAATATAGCCGTTAAACTTATAATCATTTCGCAAAATCTCCGCCGTTCGAATAAGCATCTCCATCGTATGGTCGGGACTAATAGTGACCGCCGACGAAAGAAAAAGCCCCTCTATATAATTTCGCCTGTAAAAATTTATCGTTAAATCCGCCACTTCCTGCGGTGTAAACTCCGCACGCGGCACATCGGAGGTGCGCCTGTTGATGCAATACTCGCAGTCGTAAACACACTTGTTCGACAGAAGAATCTTCAAAAGCGAAATACATCTCCCATCCTCGCTCCAGCTGTGACAAACGCCGGCAACGGAAGCATTGCCGATACCGTCTTTTGTATTTTTTCTCCTCGAATTCGAAGACGAACACGAAACATCATACTTCGCCGAATCCGTTAAAATCTTCAGCTTCTCCATCACATCCATACGACCACCTCCTGCTCGATTTTAAAAATCAATTGTATATATGTAATCTATAAAATCGATTTTCTAAAATTTGTATGTCAATTTCCTCATCTATCCTAAAACTTTTCTCTCCATTTTCTCCTCCACAAAAAGCCCATACACAATGAATATGTATACAGGCGGCTTATTTTTATATCATATTTAATTTAGAAATCGAAAAAATCCGGGTCCTCATGCACAAACTCGCTGTCCCAATTCTCTTCGTCCATTCCCTTGATGTTCTTGAAAAAATCTGATTGAATCGAAAAATTTCCGGCAATTTTGTAGCCCATTTTTTGAAGTTCATTCAGTTTAATATTGCAAAGCTCAGGTCTCACATAAAGAAAGCTTGCGATTTCATTCACGTCGTAGCCCTCCTCATAAAGCGACAAAATGTCCTCGGTTTTTATCAGAAGATGTGCCGCAAAGATGTTCGCTTCAAGCTCTTCGTTGCTTTTTTTCGACATGCTCTCGGCGGTCGAAAGGTCCGCATAGTCGTAGTGGTAGAAGTTGTGCCCGAGCTCGTGCGCAAGCACCATGCGCTTCATCGTTTCGTCGAGACGTCTGTTGTAGAAAACAAATTTCTTCCCGACCACGTCGGTGTACATGCCGAGAATATTTGTGTCCATTCGAAACGGCAACACTGTAACTTTTCTTGAAATCAAGATGTCATGAGGATCGCGGGTGCCTTCTTGTTCTATGAGAGCATTCACGTCCTCATAAATCATCCTACTTTTTTGCATCTATTTTTCTTTGTCCATTTCAGATTTTGCCATATAATATGCTTCTTCAATCGCATCAAGTGCAGCTTTTTTGTCTTCAAGAGACATCGCGCCGCCGGCAAAAAGTCCAATAACGCTTCTTATAAGCGCATTTGCTTCTTGTCTTCCTTCAGCGCCGAACTCTTGGGTTGCGCGCAAAACAAATTCGTCTTCGTCGGTCAAAAGATAGTTCACATCAACTCCGAAAATTTCGGCGAGCTTTGAATAGGTTCTTCTGTGTCTTGGTCTTTTGTTTTCTCTTTCGTAGGACGAAATCGTTCTCAGTGAGCAGCCAAGCTCGTCAGCGAGCTTTTGTTGTGTCCAACCCAACTCTTCTCTAAGTCTTCTTACTTTTTCGCTAAACATAAAATTCCTCCTTATGATTTTATTATATATGAATTTATATAATAATTTTCGGCAATTCAACTACGTATATTATAACATGGTTGAATTAAAAATGCAATATATTGCAAAAAAGAAATTTTAAAGTTCATAAATTTTTAAAATAAAAAACCGAAGGTTTCCCTTCGGCTAAAAATTCTAAAGCATTTCGATAAATGCTGCAATTCTTGTGTTAAGTTGTCCCTTGTCGCTTTGACCGTAATCTGTTTCAACTGCGATGTACGGAACATTTTTTTGCTCTTTGCAGAAATCTCTGATAGTCGTGCCTTCGACTTGGTACGGCGTGCAAGTTTGAAGATGCATGTCGATGACTCCGTCGACTTTGTATTCGTCGATCATTCTGTCCAAAAGATTTATACGATTTGTGTTCGGCGTTATGCATGCGCATCCGATGTTTAGATATTTTCTTGCGAGCGCATCATATGGGTCCGGATTTGTTTCGTCGACGTTTTCGTCAATCGCTTTTGCACCGCCGCAGTTTTCAAATGCAACCGCAATTCCGCCGTTGTTTTCAACGGATTCGATGACCTTTTCAGTTGCGCCGCCAATCGGACAGCCCGTAATCAAAATTCTCTTTCTTCCGGTTATGTGTTTGTTTTCGCTCAAAACTTTTTCCTTCAAAGCTTTTATTTCGCCCGGAATTGCTTCTTTGTCGAAGCTGAATGTGAGTCCGTGGAGCACGTGCCACATGTCGAGACCCATCATAGGAAGCTCATCCGCTTTCATTATTTCATAAAAATCTTTTGCTGCACTTCTTTCGGCGTTTTTAACCTTGATGGCATGTCTGATCTCTTCGTCGGTAATTTTGTGGTCAAACATTTCTTCGAGCACTTCTTTACATTTTAGAATTTCTTCTTTCCACATCTTCATGCCCATTTCGGAATTTCTGTTAGGAAGTTCCATAACATGAACCGGTTTGTGGCGACCCAAAAGTTCGTACATCTTCTTTTTACCGTCGCAAGTGGTTTCGCCGATTACAATGTCCGAAAAATAAAAGAACGGGCATTTGTTTGTTATAGCAAAGCCGTAGCTCGACTTGATTAATGGACATAAATTCTTCGGCAAATCTCTTTCCGCGTCTCCAATCGTTTCGTCGCTCGTCGAGCAGAGCGAAACGCATGTTCCGCCGACAGCAAGAGCGAGTTCTTGCGGGAAAAATGTACAGAAAACTCCGACAACCGGAATATTTTCGTCCTTAATCTTCTTTACTTCCAAAAAAGCTGCCCTTCTCTTTTCGCTGAAATCTTCAAAAATTTCAGGCAAATTCTTTTTTAAATCTATCATCTAAACACCTCTTATATTTTTTATAAATTAATTTACATATATTATAACAATTTGCAATTTATATATCAACCAAACAATCGTTTGACAATAGGATTTCCCTATATTATAATTGACAGAGAGGTATATTATGTTTGGAATAGATAAAGATATTATATTGATATTGGGACTCATTCTTCCCGGAATTATGACAGGGATCGGTGCGCTTCCGATATTTCTTACAAAAAACGTTTCGCAAAAACTGCTTGACGTAATGCTTGGATTTGCAGCGGGCATAATGCTTGCGGCGACCGCATTTTCATTAATAATGCCGTCCATCGAATACGGCGGTGGAGACTTTAAAGCCGTCATGGTCACATCAGGCGGCATACTTTTCGGTGCGATTTTAATTGACCTTATCGACAAATTCTCTCCGCACGAACACTTGATCGACAAGAGGCGCGAAGGCGGAAGCTCTAAATCGCTTAAACAAATTTGGCTGTTCGTAATCGCAATAACCATCCACAACTTCCCGGAAGGAATGGCAACGGGTGTCGGCTTCGGCACAAACAACATCGCCGACGGACTCACACTCGCCCTCGGCATCGGTATTCAAAACATGCCGGAAGGTCTTGCCGTCGCGCTGGCACTTGCGCGCGAAAACTATTCGGTAAAATTCTCATTCATGGTCGCATTTTTGACGGGACTTGTAGAACCGCTCGGTGCAATCATGGGATACGGACTCGTAAAAGTTTTCGAGCCGCTCCTCCCTTTCATACTTGCACTCGCCGGCGGCGCAATGCTCTTCGTCATAAGCGACGAAATCATCCCGACAACACACGCCAACGGATTTGAAAGAGAATCCACCTACGGAATAATCGTCGGATTTATCGTCATGATGATACTTGACGTGCTCCTTGGATAGTATTTAAAAATCAAATACACATGAAACAAATATGTAACCAAAAACCGATGCATTCCATCGGTTTTATTTTTTACGTTATGGAGTTTAAAGATAGAGTCTCATAAAAACATATCCGTCCTCTTTTGTTTCCGACTTTTTAAAGCCGAGTCTCTCCCAAAACTTTTGCGCTTCGACATTCTCCTCGTGAACCGGAAGAGAAATTCTCTTCGCCGAAAAATTCTCTTTGAAATAATCGATGGAGAGCCTTGCCGCCTCGCTCCCGTAACCGCGACCTCGAAAATCCTTGTCGACTAAAAAATTTATAATCTGGCAATTCTCCTCGCCGAAATAAATCGAAACAAAACCGATGACCGAATCTCCTTTACATATTGCAAAACACTCGCTCGACTCCTTGTACAAAAACGCCTCTGCAAGCGAATAGATTGGCTCATCGACAAAATCCGCCACATCCGTACCCCGCTTTAAATCTATCACCTGATTAAAATTTTCTTCACAAACAGACTCGAGTCTAATCATATCTTCTCCTTTTAAAACAACTGGTATTTTATAAATCAATTATATCATAAATAAATTTTATTTCCTTCGCTATCCTTTTTATAATATAATGATTTTATTATATAAAGATAGAAATAATACTGTTTGAAAAATCAATAGAAATAAGGTTGTAAAATATGGTATAATAAAATAGAAAAATGATATAAAGTAGAAGATTATTTTAAATGTATTGCAGTATTTTTGTTTCATAAATTACGGAAAGAATTAATATATGAAAGATTATTTTAAATGCAATAAATCAGATGTGTTAGAATTTAGAAACAAGCGAAAACTTACATAAGAATTCGAGACTCTATTTGTAATTATGGAATTTAATTAATGGTGGCAGAAACTATGAAAAATATACTAATAATTGAAGATGATAAAAATTTAAATACAGGACTTTCCATAGCCTTAAATAAAGATTATGAAATTTTTTCTGTAAACACAATTAGTGAAGCTAAAAATTTTATTGATGATGCGGATTTGATTTTACTTGATATGAACTTACCGGATGGAGATGGACTTGAAATAATAAAATATACCAGGGAAACTTCATCAATTCCTATTATAGTTTTATCAGCCATAGATCTTGAAGCATATATCATTTCAGCCATAAATTTAGGGGCAGACGACTATATAACAAAACCTTTTTCTTTAGGAATCCTAGAAGCAAAGATAAAGAGAGTTTTTGAAAAAATAGTTTCTAGTGATTTAAATATTTACAAGAAAGATGGTCTAGACTTTAATTTCAATGAAAATACTTTCTTTGTAGACAATAAAAAAATAGATCTTACAAGGACAGAGACAAAAATTTTATACTATCTGATAAAAAACAAGTCCCAAGTTATTACTAAGGAATTACTATTTGATTTTGTTTGGGGAATAGATGATGAATTTATTGATCAAAATACATTGAGCGTCAATATTTCTAGGATAAGAAATAAATTAAAACCCTATGACCCAATAGAAACAGTCTTTGGAGTTGGTTATAAATGGAATGTTTAATAGGTCTTTTAGCTCTTATAATTGGAATTATTTTATATAAATATATTGTCTTGAGAAATGAAATGAGTGAGCTCTCAGACTATATTGATAAGGCTTTGGATGGAAATTTAGAAATTACAGAATTTGATGAAAAGGAATTATCTAAAATAAAATCAAAGCTCATTAAGTTTTTGTATGCCAGCCAAGTAAAAGAAGCGAAAATAAATACAGAAAAAAGTAAAACAAAAGATTTAATAGCAGATATATCACACCAAACCAAGACACCCATTACCAACCTTTCTTTATACATTAGTCTTTTAGAAGATGATCCGAAAGATGAGTATCTTGAAATTATAAAGTATGAACTTAATAAACTAGAATTTTTAATTCAAAACCTAGTAAAATCTTCTAGATTAGAATCCGATATTATTTCCTTACAAAAACACCAAGCAAATTTAAAAGACCTAGTAGAAGATGTTTTGAAAGAATTTAAAGTGATATTATCTGAAAAAGACATAAACATAAATTTAAAAGACGAAGACTTAATTTTTAAATTGGACGAAAGATGGCTTAAAGAAGCCATTCATAATCTAGTAGATAATGCGATAAAATACTCACCAAATGGTTCTACTATTAATATTTCAATTTATAAATCTTAC